>JBQGOU010000415.1:0-2500 GCA_052086865.1 Cellulomonadaceae bacterium | reverse complement strand
GAGAAGACGAGGATGCCCTCGCGGAACGCCATCAGCGTGGGGATCGAGGTGATCTGCGCCGCTCCAGCGATGCCCTGCTCGGCGTCGGTGTCGACCTTGCCGAAGTAGATGTCCGGGTGCTTCTCGCTCGAGGCCTCGAAGACGGGGCCGAACTGCTTGCAGGGCCCGCACCACTCGGCCCAGAAGTCGATGAGCACGATGTCGTTGCTCTTGATCGTCTGCTCGAACGTGTCGTCCTTCACGGCATGCGTAGCCATGGCTCGTCCTTTCTCAGGGATGACGTGTCTCACTGGATCAATCCGTGCGCACGCACGAGTATTCCCGACCTGCACCGCTCAGCACGCCGCGCTGCACACGGCTCCCGCACGGGACACGGGGACCCGCGGGCTCGCGCACCGGAGGGCGCGCGGGGTACAACTGGCTGGTGACCGAGACTGCCGACTTCCCCGAGAACGACCCGACGCCCGCCGGCTGGTTGAGCGGCGAGGAGATCGCAAGCATCCGCGAGAAGTTGCCGATCGTCTACGTGGACGCCGTCCCGGTGCGCGTGGACGACTCCGGCGACGTCGTCGCCGTCGGGCTCCTGCTGCGGGTCACGGCCGGGGGGGTGATGACCCGCGCACTGGTCTCGGGGCGCGTGCTGCACCACGAACGGATCCGCGACGCCCTGCTGCGGCACATCGAGAAGGATCTCGGCCCGGTCGCCCTGCCGCAGATCCCCGCCGCGCCGCAGCCGTTCACGGTGGCGGAGTACTTCCCCACCCCCGGGATCACGCACTACCACGACGCCCGTCAGCACGCGGTGTCGCTCGCCTATGTCGTGCCGGTGCACGGGGACTGCGAGCCGCAGCAGGACGCGATCGACCTGGCGTGGATCACGCCCGAGGAGGCCGTCAGCGAGCAGGTGCAGGTCGAGATGCACGGCGGCGCCGGCTTTTTGCTGCGCCAGGCGATGGCGCATGTGGGCCGCGCCGTCTGAACAGCGCGGCGCGCGGGCACTTTTCTGCGCTCCGGGTCGCTGTTCACGACCGAGAGCGCAGAAAAGTCGGGCACCTACCGGGCCGGCGCACCTACCGGCCCAGCTCCACGCGAGGCCAGTCCGCGAGCTCCTCGCGCATCCGCCGATCGTGTGTGGCCACGACGACGGCTGCGGATGTGCGCCGCAGTGCCTGGGTGAGCTCGTCCACGAGATCGATCGACAGGTGGTTGGTCGGCTCGTCCAGCACCACCAGGTGCGGGGCCGCCACGAGGGCGAGGGCGAGGTCCAGGCGGCGGCGCTGGCCGACGCTGAGCTCTCGGACCGGACGGTCCAGGTCCGCCTCCTCGAGCAGCCCGAGCCCCGCCACCGCCACGACCTGCTCCGGGTCCAGATCGCCCGAGTCGAGCAGCCGTAGCGCGCGCCGCGCTGCCAGGTCGAATCCGGTTGCGGCGCCGTTGTCGGGCTCGCTCAACCGCTCCTGGCCGACGACACCGATCCGGAGCCCGCCCTGGGCGGTGCGCGCGCCGCGTGTCGCGGCGATCGTGCCCGTCAGGACGCCGAGCAGCGTCGACTTGCCCGCGCCGTTGGCGCCGGTGACCAGCAGCCGGCCCGACGGCGCAATCGCGATCCGCGTGCCCGGAAGGTCCAGGCGCCCGGGCACGAGCGGGCTGCGGACCTCGACAAGGCTCAGACCTGCGCCGACGGGCCAGGTGGTGTCGAGGGCGGGCAGGTCGGGGAACGCCAGCTCCTTCGGCGGCGGTGGCACCTCGACCGCCTCAGCCTCGAGCCGCTCAACCAACCTGTCGGCGGCCTTGACGTGGATGCGCGCCCGGGTGCCGCGCCGGTGCTTGTTCGACCCCTTGGGCGGGCGCCACTCGTCCGAGAGCCCCTCGTAGGAGGCGTCGAGCCGATCGGCGAGCACCGCCCGGCGCTTGGTCTCGGCGCGGAAACGCTGGCGCCAGCGCCGCCGGTCCCTGTCCTTGGCGAAGCGGAACTCGAGGTAGCCGGGCTGCCCGTACAGCACGGGGCGGCCGTCGATCGACGGGTCGAGGTCGAGCACCCCCGTCACCGTGTCGTCGATCAGCTGGCGGTCGTGCGTGACGATCAGCACCGCGCCGTGCCACCCGGCCAGCTCCACGGTGAGGTAGTCGATGGCCTGCTCGTCCAGGTGGTTGGTGGGCTCGTCGAGCAGGAGCAGGTCGGGTCGGCCCGCAAGCACGCAGGCGAGGCGCACCCGGTGGCGCTCCCCCACGGAGAGCGCGGACAGCTCCCGGTCGAGGTCTCGGCAGGCGCCGAGCCGGGTCAGCGCCTCATCGACCCGCCGGTCCGCGTCCCAGGCTGCCAGGTGCTCGGCACGGGCGATCAGCTCCGCCAGCTCGGCAAGCGCTCCTGAGGTGTGGTCGAAGGACTCCGCGGCTGCCTCCACGCGTCGTGCAGCCTCCCGGACGCCGGCGAGCGCCGCGGCGACCTCGTGGCCCACCGTCCACCCCGGGGGCGCGTGGAGCTCCTGGCCGACGAGCA
>JBQGOU010000414.1:0-2538 GCA_052086865.1 Cellulomonadaceae bacterium | reverse complement strand
AGTCTAGTGGGATCGTGACGGTCCGCCGGGGTCGGGCTGGTGGGGCTCACAGCGCGCAGATCCGCCACCGGGCGGTGTGCTCGCCACCGGGCGGGAGGACCACGAGGTCAGTTCCGGAGTTGAACGCGTCGGGCGGGCAGGTCATCGGCTCGACGGCCAAGGACGCACGGTAGCCGCCCGGGCCCGGTGCCTGGGGGGTGTGCACCTGCACCCAGGGACAGCTGGCGTCCCAGCTCATCGCCACTCCCGTGCCCGACGGCGCGCGGACCTCGACGCGCGCGCAGCCGTCCGGTCCCCGCAGCACGTCGCCGAAGGCATGGTCCATGAACGTGCCACCGATGGGCCGCGGCGTGCGGAAGTCGAGCGAACCGCCGTCGTACTCGCCGACGGCCCGCAGGGCGACGGGCACGAGCCGAGCCGCCGTCACCTCGAGGACCGAGTCTGCGGGAATCCGCACCGTCCATGCGTCGATCGGGCCCTCGCCCGCGACCAGGTACGGATGCGGCGCTGTGCCGAACGGGGCGTGGCCCGCACCGGTGTTCGTCGCGCTCACCTCCCAGTCCAGGCCCGCGTCGCTCAGTGCGAACCGGGCGCGCAGGTGCAGCCGGAAGGGGTATCCGGACTGGGGCTGGACGACACACCCGAGGACGACGCCGGCCTCGGTCACCTCCTCGGGCATCCACTCGAGCCAGCAGGCCAGTCCGTGCAGGGCGTGGCCGCGCGCGGGCTCGGTGATCGCCAGCTCGTGGTGGCGTCCCTGGGTGAAGTACTGCCCGTCGACGACCCGGTTGGGCCAGGGGGCGAGCACCGCTCCGCGGTAGGCGGGGCGCACCTCGTCCGCGTCATACGGCATGACCAGCGCACGCCCGTCGTGCTCGAGGACCCGCAGGCTGGCCCCGACACCCGCAATGGTGGCGGAGTAGGCGCCGTGGTGGATCGTGTACTGGGTGCCGGAGGCCGGCGCGACGATGGTGCTCACGGAAGACGAACCTACCGCGAACGCTGGGCGCGGGAGGACGCGTACAGGCACACCGCCGCTGCGGTGGCGAGATTCAGTGACTCGGCCCGCCCCCGGATCGGGACACGGACGACGGCGTCTGCCAAGGCACGCTCACCGGCGCTGAGCCCCCAGGCCTCGTTGCCGAAGACCCAGGCCGTCGGCGCCGCGAGGTCGGGGACCCCGGGACGGGCGTCGCCCCCGGCCTCGTCCGCCAGCGCGTCAAGATCGAGGTCGCCCGCGCCGTCCGCCGCAAGCGAGGTCAGCCCGGCGGCGCGCACGCGGGCCAGGACGTGGTCGAGCTCGACGCCCGTGACGACGGGCAGGTGAAACATCGAACCGGCGGTCGATCGCACCGTCTTGGGGTTGTGCAGGTCCACGCTCTGCGCCGTCAGGACGACGGCGTCGGCTCCCGCGGCGTCCGCCGCGCGGATGACGGTGCCCGCGTTGCCCGGGTCGCGCACGTGGGAGAGCACAGCGACCAGGCGCGGCCGGGTGGCGAGCACCTCGTCCAACGCCGGCTCGGTCACGTCGACCACTGCCAGCATCCCCTGGGCGTCGGCGCTCATCGCGGCGAGCACCTCGTCGCTCGCGAGGTGCACGAAGCGGCACGCCGAACGCGCCGCGTCGAGGATCTCGGGGTAGCGGTCCGCGGCGGCGTCGGTGAGGTACACGTCCCGGACCTGGTCCGGCGCGAAGCGGACGGCCTCCCGCACACCCTGCGGGCCCTCGACGAGGAACCGCCCTGCCCGGCGACGCGCAGAACGCCCGGACAGCGCCCGGACCGACGCGACCCGCTGTGCGCGGGGGTTGGTCAGATCGGGCATGTCCGGGCGCTCTCCTGTGCCTGGCGGGACCGTGGGCGTGTGCTCAGGCCGCTTCCCGGGGGGCGTTCACGTCAGCCGGAAGCGCACCCTTGGCGACGACGACGATCGCGTTGAACGCGGCCACGTCGTTGACCGCGAGCTCGGCGAGCATGCGACGGTCGACCTCGACGCCGGCCAACTTGAGGCCCTGGATGAGGCGGTTGTAGGTCAGGCCCTGCGCACGCGAGGCCGCGTTGATGCGCTGGATCCACAGCTTGCGGAAGTCTCCCTTGCGCGCCTTGCGGTCGCGGTAGGAGTACACCATCGAGTGGGTGACCTGCTCCTTGGCCTTGCGGTACAGGCGCGAGCGCTGCCCGCGGTAGCCGCTGGCCCGCTCGAGGGTTGAACGACGCTTCTTCTGGGCGTTGACCGCCCGCTTCACGCGTGCCACGTGATGCTCCTTGAGTCTCGGGGCTCACAAGTGCCGTCGGACGCCGTGGGCGTCCGCGGGCTCACTTGCCGAGCAGCTTCTTGATCTTGGGGGTGTCTGCGGGCGAAACGACCAGGTCGTCGCTCAGCCGGCGCTTGCGGCGGCTGGACTTGTGCTCGAGCAGGTGGCGCTTGTTCGCCTGCTCGCGCATGACCTTGCCGGAGCCGGTGATGCGGAACCGCTTCTTGGCACCGGAGTGCGTCTTGTTCTTCGGCATGACTGCCGTCTCTCCTCGGGTTCGGCCG
>JBQGOU010000413.1:0-2555 GCA_052086865.1 Cellulomonadaceae bacterium | reverse complement strand
CCGAGCTCATAGCCGGCTAACCAACAACCAGTTCACATCAGATTGACAACCAGCGTCCGGCCCCTTTCTGGGAGGGTCGGAGCGTGGTTCCATTCGTGGTCACAGACGCGGTCCGTCGTGACGGCTGCTGTCCTTCCTCTGAGGGGTCTTGGAGAGGAACTGGTTGGCCTGTCTCGCGGCTTCGGCGAGGTGGCGGTGGTCGGGGTGCAGGTATCCCTTGGTGGTCTCGATCGACTGATGCCCGAGGATCTCTTGGAGGACGTGCAGGGCGATGCCGGCGTCGGCCATCCAGGTCGCTCCGGTGTGCCGGAGCCCATGCCGGGTGAGACCCGTGAGATTGAGGCCCGCGACAAGGTCATCCCAGCGCGTGGCGTCTCTGACGGTCGCGGTGGTCAGGACGCCTCCGCGTGGCCCGGGTAGGAGCGGGTCGTCGTCTTTCCTATCGGTGGTGAGGCGTTCGAGGACGGGTTCGAGAGCGTCGAGCATCGGCACCGGGCGATCGCGCCGGCCCTTGGTCTGTTTGATGACGAGGCCGCCTTTGCCGGGATAGTGCTGGCGTCTGATCCACACGATGTGGTTCTCCCAATCGACATCCCCAACTCGCAGCCCTGCGACTTCCGACCCCCTGGCGGCCAGGAGGGCTGCGAGCATGACGTGATCGGAATACGCCTGATGCACCTCCCCGCACGCTGTCGCGAGCTTCCGCAGCGTCGCGAGGTCTGGGAGCGCGTACTGCCGCAGCGCGCCGGTGGTGTGAGTGACGTGCTTGCCGAGGTTGCGGCGAGCACGGTGCTTGGCCGGGTTGATGGAGATGATGTCGTCACGCACCGCCTCATCGAGCACTCGGACGAGTGGGGCGATGGAGTTCTTGATGGTCGAGGCGGAGTGCTCGGCCTCCCAAGCGTCGATGGTGCGGTCGATCATCCCCGCGGTGATCTTCGCAACCCGACCATGCCCGAGCGCGGGCAGCACCCTGAGACGGAGTCCGGTGTCGTAGAGCTCGGCGGTCGAGGTCGGGTCCAGGCCTCGCTGCCACCGATCCCCGATAGCTGCGGCGTAGTCGGTGAGGGTGATGGTGGTGTCGGCACCGGTCTCGGTCGCGGCCCGCATCTGTTCGAAGAACTCCTCGACCTCCTCTTGGCTGCGGACATGCGCGACGCGGCCGACGCGCTTATGTGTGGACGGGTCGGTCCAGCGCACGCGGGCGCGGAATCCGTCGGTGCGGCGTTCGACGTCGGTGGTGAGCTTCACCCCGACTGGCGGCATACGCCTGTTCCTGGGGTCAGCCACGATCGTTCTCCTGCTCGGTGACCCAGGCGCGCACTGTGGCCGGGGTGTAACGAGAGACGCCACCGACGCGGAGGAACGGTGGCCCGATTTTCTCTCTGCGCCAGCGCGAGAGGGTGGCTTGGGAGACGTTCAAGAACTCCGCGACATCCCGCGCACACCACAACGTCTCGACCGGCCCGGTGCCGTGGTCAACGACGGTCGGGGCGTTCATCGTCAAGACTCGCGTAGAAGGCGTCTTCAGCGGCTTGCCGTTGGGCGAGGTCTGCTTCGACGAAGGTATCGAAGTCCGCTGCCCGATCTGCGATCACGATGTCATCGAGCGCGGGCGCAGGGGCTTCGCCGGGCCAGGCGGTCTGCCGGGTGGGGCGGTCACGATCCAGTCGTGTGCTGGACGCGGCGACCCAGTCGCGGAGTCGCTGCTTGGTGTCGGCGAAGTCGCGATGCCATCCGATCGGTGCGGACCCGTTCTGGTCGGGGTCGTAGGCGCACAGCCAGTGCAGATGCAGCGCCGACAGCTCCCACAACAGCTCGGGGTGCCGGTACCAGAACGGTGGGATCACGCTCGCGGGCAGGCCGTAGGTGCGACGGAGCCAGTTCACCCACCGATCGAGTTCGAGCCATTCCGCCCCGGCCTCATCGGCGGTGAGCAGGTTCCAGTTCACCGGATGCGGCGGCCCCGGCAGTGAGTCCGGATCGGATAGCGCCGGCCGCTTCCCCGTCTCCTCCTCGTCGTGGAGTGCAGGTTCGGGCTCGTCGAACTCCGGGGCGTCCTCAGCAACGATGGTGCTCATGGCTTTCCCTCCTCACAGTCCGGGCGCGGGAGGTGTCGGCGTGTTGGGGCGATCGGGTGCCTGGAACCCTGGGGCAGGCCTTGTCGGTGTCTCCCGTGCGGGGGCGTCCTGTTCGACGGCATCGTGTCGGGGTGTGCGGTCGACCTCGTAGCGGGTTCGGGCGAGATCGTGGCCGATCTTCTTCGCGACGAACTGCTCGGTCTGTACCTGCTCACCGTCACGAGTGGCCTCGTACTCACGCACATAGCCCTCGGCGATGAAGTTGTCGCCCTTCCTGAACCGCTCGTGCGCGCGCTCCGCGGTGGCTCGGAACATCACCAGGTCGTGGAACGTGGACTCCAGCTGCGTGAAGCTGCCATCGGTGTTCCGGTCGAAGTGTTCCTGCCCGAACCGAGCATAGAACCTCGCCTGCCCCTTATCGGGCTCTTCCCAGATGAGGGTGTAGCGCACGTCGCGCGGCGGGCCGGCGCGTCG
>JBQGOU010000412.1:0-2566 GCA_052086865.1 Cellulomonadaceae bacterium | reverse complement strand
ATCGCGCGGGCGCTGCTGCGCAAAACCCCCGTGGTGATCCTCGACGAGATCACCAGCCAGCTGGACTCGACCACGGAGGCCGAGCTCTCCGCCGCGCTGGGGGAGCTGATGACCGGGCGCACCGTGCTGGTGATCGCCCACCGCCTGTCCACCGTGCGCGGAGCGGACTCGATTGTGGTGCTGGACGCCGGCCGCGTCGTCGAACGCGGCACGCACTCCGAGCTCGCCGCGGCCGGCGGGGCGTATCAGGCACTGCTGAGCCGTCAGACGCTGGTCGAGTAGCGGTCACCCGGCTGGCCCGCGGAGCAGGCGTCGAGGATGCTGGTCAGTCGCTCATGTGGGTGTGCATGCGAGCGCCGGCCTCGTTGAAGATGCTGATCACCTGGGCGGGGCGCGTGCCGACTGCGGAGATCGCGTGCGGTGTACGGGTGTCGAACTCGGCAGCCTCGCCCCGGCTCAGCACGAGATCCTGCTCCCCCAGCCGCAGCCGCAGCTTCCCGGAGAGGACGTAGAGCCACTCGTAGCCGTCGTGCACCCGCAGCTCGGGCGGCGTCGCGGCGGACGGATAGGTGATCTTGTAGGTGCTGATCGGCGAGCCCTCCGGGGCCAGTGGGGCGATGGACAGGCCGTCGCGGCGGATGACGGGTCGGCGTACCCGGGGGTCGACGGGCTCCTGAGGCACGAGGTCCTCGAACCGAATCCCGAGCCGCCGCATCAGCGGCAGCAGCAGCTCGAGGCTGGCCTGCCGCTTGCCGGCCTCCAGCCGGGACAGCGTGCTTGCCGACATGCCCGCGCTCGACGCGAGCTCCTCGAGCGTCAGCCCCCGAGCCTGACGCGCAGCCCGCAACCGCGCCCCCACCTGTTCCAGGTCACCGTGCATCTCGCACTCCTTGCCAATTCCGCAAAGACCTTTGCGCTTCTCACATTATGCCTCTCAGGATGGTGGCATGCAGCAGAACTCATGGGATGTGATCATCGGCGGCGGCGGACCGGCCGGACTCTCGGCCGCGCTCCTGCTCGGCCGCTCGCGCAGGCGCGTGCTCGTCATCGATGCGGGTAGCCCACGCAACCGCTTCGCCGCGCACATGCACGGCGTGCTCGGCCAGGAGGGCCTCCCTCCCGGCGAGCTCCTCGACCGTGGTCGCGCCGAAGCCGCGGGCTACGGCGTCGAGTTCGTGAGCGAAAGCCTCGAGCGGGTGGAACGCCACGGCGACGTCCTGCGCGTCGTGACCACCGACGGATCGCTGCGCTCGACGCGCGCCCTCGTCGTCGCGACCGGGCTGCGCGACGAGCTCCCCGACGTCCCCGGCATCGCCGAGCGGTGGGGCACCACTGTGCTGCACTGCCCCTACTGCCACGGCTGGGAGGTCCGCGACCAGCACCTGGGCGTCCTGACCACCTCACCGCTCGGGCTGCACCAGGCCGAGCTCGTCCGCCAGTGGAGCGACCGCGTCACGGTCTTCACGGCAGGGCTCGGGCCGCTCCCTGCGGAGACCGAGCAGCGCCTGCGCGCACGCGGCATCGACCTCGAACCCGCCCGCGTCACCGAGGTCCTCGGCGAGGGCAGCGCCATCGCGGCGGTTCGTCTCGAGGACGGGCGGGAGGTGGCTGTGGACGCGATCTTCACCGCAGGGCGGCTGCTGCCGCACGACGACTTCCTCGCCCCGCTGGGCCTGGCCCGCAACGACAGCCCGGCCGGTTCCCTCCTCGCCGTCGACGCGACGGGAAGGACCAGCGACAAGCGCGTCTGGGCGATCGGCAACGTCGTGAACCCGATGGCGAACGTGCCCATGTCGATCGGCGCCGGCGCCTTCACCGGCGGCGCCGTCAACGGTGCTCTGGTGGCCTGGGACGTCGACGCCGCCGTGCAGGACGAGAGCACGCCGCTGCCGGCACCCTACGACTTCTGGGAGGAGCGGTACACGGGCTCCGACCGCGCGTGGTCCGGCAACGTCAACCGCGTGCTCGCCGACGTTGCCGCCACCCTGGTCCCCGGACACGCACTCGACCTGGGCTGCGGGGAGGGCGCAGACGTCGTCTGGCTCGCCCGGCACGGCTGGGCGGCCACCGGTGTGGACATCTCCCCCACTGCGATCCGGCGCGCCACGGCCGCCGCCGAGGCAGCCGGACTCGCCCCCGAGCGTGCCCGGTTCCGCACCGCGGACCTCGCCACGGTTCCCGCCGGCGCCTTCGACCTGGTCTCCGCGAGCTTCCTGCACTCCCCGGTGGAGCTGCCCCGCGCGGACATCCTGCGCCAGGCCGCCGCCAGGGTCGCCCCGGGCGGGCATCTGCTGATCACCTCGCACGCGAGTCGCCCGCCGTGGGCCCCCGTGGACCACGGCCACGTCCACGTCCACGAGCACAGCTTCCTCAGCCCGTACGAGGAGCTCGAACAGCTCGACCTCGACCCCGCCCAGTGGGACGTGGTCCTCGCCGAGACCCGCACCAGGGACGCCACCGCGCCCGACGGCGAGCGCGCGACCCTCGACGACGCAGTCGTGCTCGTCCGCCGCCACTGAGCGGCGTCCCCGAGGCGGGCGCAACCGCGCCGGACGGGGCCAGGTCC
>JBQGOU010000411.1:0-2571 GCA_052086865.1 Cellulomonadaceae bacterium | reverse complement strand
CGTGCCACAGGCCCTGGGCCTTGGCGTAGGCCTCGACGAGGGCGAGCTGCTCGGTCGAGCGGCCCGTCAGGCGCAGGTAGCCGAGGGTGACGTCGTCGATCGGGAAGATCGCCGCGGTGGACCCGAACTCAGGGCTCATGTTCCCGATGGTGGCGCGGTTGGCCAGCGGCACCGCGGCGACGCCGTCGCCGTAGAACTCGACGAACTTGCCGACGACGCCGTGCTCGCGCAGCTGCTGGGTGATGGTCAGCACCACGTCGGTGGCGGTCACCCCGGCCGGGATCTCTCCGGTGAGCTTGAACCCCACGACGCGCGGGATGAGCATCGAGACCGGCTGGCCCAGCATGGCGGCCTCGGCCTCGATGCCGCCGACCCCCCAGCCCAGCACGCCCAGGCCGTTGACCATCGTGGTGTGCGAGTCCGTGCCCACGCAGGTGTCGGGGTAGGCGCGCAGGACGCCGTCGGAGGTCTCCCGGGTCATCACGACGCGGGCGAGGTACTCGATGTTGACCTGGTGCACGATGCCGGTGCCCGGGGGGACGACCTTGAAGTCGTCGAAGGCCGTCTGGCCCCAGCGCAGGAACTGGTAGCGCTCGTGGTTGCGCTCGTACTCGTACTCGACGTTGCGCGCGAAGGCGTCGCGGCGTCCGGCAACGTCAATCTGCACGGAGTGGTCGATGACCAGCTCGGCCGGGGCGAGGGGGTTGATCTTGGCCGGGTCCCCGCCCAGCTCGGCGACGGCCTCGCGCATCGTGGCGAGGTCGACGACGCAGGGCACGCCGGTGAAGTCCTGCATGATCACGCGAGCCGGGGTGAACTGGATCTCGGTGCTCGGCAGGGCAGCGGGGTCCCACTGTGCCAGCGCGCGCACGTGGTCGGCGGTGATATTCGCCCCGTCCTCGGTGCGCAGCAGGTTCTCGGCGAGAATCTTCAGGGAGTACGGGAGCCGGGCGAGGCCGTCGACGGCGTCGAGCCGGAAGATCTCGTACGAGTCTCCCCCGACGTCGAGCGTGCTCCTGGCTCCGAACGTGTCGACTGTGCTCACGGTGACTCCTTCATGGGTGGCGAGTGCGTGCCTGCGGCGTGTGGGGCGCCTGCGGGCGGGTCTTCGGGGGGCAGGATCAGCCTATCCGGGCATCGATGTCGGGACGATCCGTGTCGCGGCCGGGCTGCGCCTTCGCCGTCGATCCTACCAGATTATCTTGACGTCAAGATAGTTTTGTCGCGGCGGCGAGTCGCGGGGTCAGCGTGCGGGAGCACAGCTCCACCAGGGCACACCCCGCCGCCCCGACCGCGACGAGCACGACGGCGCCGTCGGGATGCTCCAGTTCGAACAGCCGCCGCACGGGGGCGAACGTGAATGCCGCGAGCGCCACCAGTGCGAGCGCACCGATCAGCGTGACCTTCCACAGGCGCAGCGGCCGGGCGATGATCCCCACGACCCACAGTCCCATCCCGATGAAGACCAGCGTGACACCGGTGCGCGCCTGGGCCAGGTCGCCGGTGCCGGCGCGCTCGTAGGCGAATACGGCAAGCACCGCCAGCGCGGTCACGACCCCGACCGGCACCGCGAAGGCGAGCGACCTGCGCAGGAAGCCCGGCACGTAGCGGCGGTTGTTGGGCGGCAGCGCCAGGAAGAACGCGGGCACGCCGATGGTGAGTGCCCCGGCCAGCGTCATGTGCCGCGGCAGGAAGGGGTACGGCCAGGCGAGGAGGACCACCGCCACGGCCAGCAGGGCGGAGTACGTCGTCTTGGACAGGAAGAGGGTGGCGACCCGCTCCATATTCGCCATGACCCGCCGGCCCTGGGCCAGCACACCGGGCAGCGTCGCGAAGCGCCCGTCGACGAGCACGATCCTGGCGACGGACTTGCTGGCGGCCGAGCCGTTGCCCATCGCAATGCCGAGGTCCGCGTCCTTGAGCGCAAGCGCGTCGTTGACCCCGTCCCCGGTCATGGCGACCACGTGGCCGCGGGCCTGCAGTGCGTGCACGAGCGCACGCTTCTGCTCCGGGCTGACCCGCCCGAAGACGTCGTGACCGGCGACGACATCGGCGAGTGCCTGAGGGTCCTCGGGCAGGGTGCGGGCGTCGTACCCCGCCACCGGCTCATCGCCCCGCAGCCCGACGGCGGTGGCGATCGCCGCGACGGTCTCGGGGCTGTCCCCGGAGATCACCTTCGCCGTGACGCCCTGCGCACGGAAGTAGGCCAGGGTCTGCGCGGCGTCGGGGCGCACCCGCTCCCCGAGCACCGCCACAAGCGCGGGCTCGACGTCGTCCGGCACGGGGGCGTCCGCGGCAGGCAGCCCGCCGGGGCAACGGGCCAGGAGCACGACGCGGGCCCCGGACCCGGCGGCCCGGGACGCCTCCGCGCCGGCCCGCTCGGCCGCCGCATCGCTGCGCGCCCCCAGCAGCATCTCCGGCGCGCCGAGGACCCATGCCCCGGTGTCGGTGGCGACGGCGCTCCACTTGCGCGCCGAGGAGAACGGGACGGCCGCGCTGACCTGCGCGGGGGTCACGTCCGCGACACCGCTGCGCAGTGCGCGGGCGGTCGCGTTGGCATCCGGGTCATGG
>JBQGOU010000410.1:0-2579 GCA_052086865.1 Cellulomonadaceae bacterium | reverse complement strand
GTCCGGGGCGTCGGCGAGGTCGAGCGCCGTCGGGGGCGGCCATGCCGGGTGCGCTGGTGACGCGGCGAACGCCAGGTCCGCCGGCGCGGACCCCTGCCCGAGCGCCGTCGGCGCGAGCTGCCCGCGCCACCCGGCCGTCTCACCGCCCGTGGCCACGCGGATCATCGCCACCGCCCGGCGGGCGAACACCGCGCCCTCGAGCAGCGAGTTGGAGGCGAGCCGGTTGGCGCCGTGCGCCCCGGTGCACGCGACCTCGCCCACGGCCCACAGGCCGGGCAGCGAGGTCCGCCCCCACGCGTCGGTGCGCACCCCGCCCATCCAGTAGTGCGCCGCGGGGGTGACCGGAACGGGGGTGCGGGTCAGGTCGAAGCCGCGCTCGGCGCACGCCGCGACAATCGTCGGGAAGCGCCGGGCCACGAAGTCCGCGCCCAGCGCACTCGCGTCGAGCCGAACGTGGGAGCCCTGCGCCGCGGCGGTTGCCGCGATCGCGCGGGCGACGACGTCGCGGGGGGCCAGCTCGGCGTCCGGGTGCACGGCGGTCATGAAGCGCCTTCCCTGGGCGTCCAGGAGCACCGCCCCCTCGCCCCGCACCGCCTCGGAGACCAGGAAGCTGCCCGGTCCGGCCAGCGCGGTGGGGTGGAACTGGTAGAGCTCCAGGTCCGCGCACGCCACGCCCGCGCGCAGCGCGAGGGCGACGCCGTCGCCGGTGGCCACCTCCGGGTTGGTCGTGTGCGGGAACAGCTGACCCGCTCCCCCGGTGGCCAGCACCACGGCGTCGGCCTCGAGCCGGCCCGTCAGGGTGCGCACTCCGGCGGCCCGCCCGTCCCGGACCAGCAGGTCGGTCACGGTGGTGCGCTCGAGGATCTGCACGGATGCGCGGCGCACCGCGGCCACCAGCGCCCGGGCGATCTCGGCGCCCGTGGCGTCCCCGCCCGCGTGCAGAATCCGCGCGTGGGAGTGCGCGGCCTCAAGGCCACGGTGCAGATCGAAACGGGTGCCGTGGGCGCGCAGCGCCGCGACGGCATCCGGCCCGTCCGCGCACAGCGCGCCGACGGCCGCCTCGTCGCACAGGCCCGCACCAGCGGCCAGCGTGTCGTGCACATGGGCGGCGACGCTGTCCGGCGCGGGCCCGGCGACGGCCACCCCGCCCTGAGCGTGCGCGGTGTTGGACTCGCCGAGCTCCGCCTTGGTCACCAGCGTCACCCGCGCAAACACGCTCGCCTCGAGCGCGGCGAGCAGTCCGGCCACGCCGCTGCCGACGACGACGACGCGGGGTCCGGCGCCCGCGTTCACGCCCGGCCCCCGAGCGGCGCGGGGCGGGCGGCGAGCATGCGCTCAAGCGCCACCCGGGCGTCCGCGGCCATGCCTGCGGGCACCCGCACGGCGTTGCGCGCCTCGCCCTCGAGCAGACCGTCCAGCACCCAGGCGAGGTAGCCGGGGTGAATGCGGTACATCGTCGAACACGGGCAGATCACGGGGTCCAGGCAGAACACTGTCTTGTCCGGGTGCTCGGCAGCGAGGCGGTTGACCAGGTTGATCTCGGTGCCGATCGCGATGACGGACCCCGGTGCGGCGCGGGCCACGGCCGTGCGGATCAGGTCGGTGGACCCGGTCTCGTCCGCCGCGTCGACGACCGGCATGGGGCACTCGGGGTGCACCACGACGTGCACGCCGGGGTGCTCGGCTCGCGCCCGGGCGATCTGGTCCACCGTGAACCGCTTGTGCACCGAGCAGAAGCCGTGCCACAGGATGACCCGGGACTCGCGCAGCTGCTGCGCACTGGCGCCGCCCAGCGGGGCCCGCGGGTTCCACATCGGCATCTGCTCCAGCGGGACCCCCATGGCCTTGGCCGTGTTGCGCCCCAGGTGCTGGTCGGGGAAGAACAGCACGCGCCGGCCGCGCTCGAACGCCCACTCCAGGACGGTGCGGGCGTTGGAGGACGTGCACACGATGCCGCCGTGGCGCCCGCAGAACGCCTTCAGCGCCGCCGAGGAGTTCATGTAGGTGACGGGCACGACGGGGGCGAGGCCGTCGCCCTCGCCTGTCTCGTCCGTCTCGTCCGCGAACAGCTCCATCAGCTGGTCCCAGCAGGCCTCCACGGAGGCCTCATCGGCCATATCCGCCATCGAGCAGCCAGCGGCGAGGTTGGGCAGGATCACGTCCTGGCCCGCCCGTGCGAGGATGTCCGCGGTCTCGGCCATGAAGTGCACGCCGCAGAACACGATCGCCTCCGCGTCCGGACGCGTGAGCGCGGCGTTCGCGAGCTGGAAGCTGTCCCCCACGAAGTCGGCGTGCCGCACGACCTCGTCACGCTGGTAGAAGTGCCCGAGCACCACCACGCGCTCACCCAGCTCCGCCTTCGCGGCGGTGATACGGGCGTGCAGCTGTTCGGGGCTCATGCTCCGGTAGGCCTCGGGCAGCTGCCCGGGGCGGACCACCGGATCGGGGATCGGGTCCGCCTCGGAGGCGCCGGGGCCGTAGCCCGGCATGGCGTCGAAGGCCCACGGCCCGCGCGCGAGCTCGCTGTCGCAGGTCTGGGACGGGCGGGTGCGGATCACCTCGTGGACGCTGGTCATCGT
>JBQGOU010000409.1:0-2604 GCA_052086865.1 Cellulomonadaceae bacterium | reverse complement strand
CGGTTTGCGGCGCGTCCTGCCCGTCCGCAGCGCAGCGGCGACCTCGCGTCGCAGCCCGCCCCGCGCCTGGACGTATAACGCCTGGTAGATCGTCTCCGGGCTCACTCTCATGCTCTCATCGTCGGGAAACTCCTTGATCAGAGTGTGGCTGATCTGCTCCGGAGACCAGTGCACCGACAACTTCGCCTGCACGTACTCACGCAACCGCCCCTGCGTGAAGAGCTTGGACGTCTTCGGCCTCGGTCTGGACGCCGCCCAGGCGCGCTGTGCGGCATAGGGCCGATAACGCCCCGCTTCAGAGCGGGCATCGAGCTCGCGCTTGATCGTCGAGGCCGGCCTGCCCAGCACCCTGCCGATCGCGCGCAGGCTCGACCCACTCCTGCGCAGGTCAGCGATCGTCTCCCGCTCCGCAAGAGTGAGATACCGCGGATGGAGCACCGCCTCCAGCGCAGGCAGGGCGGGAACGTCCACGAGAGTGGTCATACCCGTTTTGTAGTCGCTGCGTCGCCCATCCGGATAGAGCCGGGAGTCACCGATCTTCCGGATCCCTCTGTCCCAGTCCTCCGCCGTGCGGATGTTGATGCCGACCTGATCGGCAGCCTCGCGACGCCGCATCCCACCAGCACGCAACCGGTCATACTCACCCCGCCTCGGATGAGGACCAGTACCTCGCTTGCCGCGGCCGCGGATTCCTGCCTTTCGCGTCCACCCGTACGCCGTGTTCCGGCTGACGCCGACCTCGCGAGCAGCAGCCGTGATGCTGCCGTCCATACGATCCAACGCTTCGAAGAACGCTGCCTTCAACACCTCAAACGACACGATCCCCGCAACTCCCTGAAGAACAGGGTGTTGCGGGGAACGCTAGAACCCACCCCTCCGGGTGCGGGCCTTCGCCACGCCGGGGTGCGGACCCCGGCCAGAGGGCAAGCCGTCCGACGAGAGCCTGCTCAGATGCCCATGCCGATGAACATCGGGACGACCACCATGATGAGAATCCCGGCGAACATCAGCATCATCGGGAGCAGCAGCTTACTGCCGGCCTTGCTCGACTCCCGCTTGATCAGCTGGGTCTTGTGGTGCCACGCCTCGGTGCTCTGCGCCGTGAGCATCGCCGGAAGGTCGTTGCCGCCGCGCTGCAGCGCCTGGACGAGCAACGACGTGAACTTCTTGACCTCGGGCAGCAGGCTGCGGGTGCCGAAGGCCTGGATCGCATCGATCTCGGGCATGCCGTTCTGGATCTGCTCGACGGACTGGCGCATCTCGGTGTAGATCACGGACTCCCCGCTCAGGCTCGTCTCGACCCATGCCTCGCGCAGGATCATCCCCGCGTTGGTGAGCAGCGCGAGCGTGGACACGACGTCGCAGAAGTCGCGCACCATCTCCTCGGACCGGCGCCGCACCCGGCTCTTGACCTGGTCGTGGAAGTAGTAGGCCGCCAGGGCGCTGACGATCAGCAGCAGGACGAGGAACCCGACCGAACCGGTGATCCCGTACAGCCCGAAGGACAGCACGGTGAGGGTCAGCCCGATCGTGACCTGCTGGGCGCGCAGCGTGCGCATGTAGAACTCGGCGTACTGCCGGGTGAACAGGACCTCCATGAACTGCCGCAGCTGGACGTCGCCCCGGGACCGGAAGGAGTACCGCGACATCGACAGCGCGGCGTAGCCGAGGCCGTACATGTCCTTGAGCGGGAAGTCCTTCTCGTCGAGCTGGGCGAACAGCGGCTCGTGCTTGCGGCCCTTGACGAACAGGACGAGCCAGAGCGCCAGCAGGGCGGTGCCCGTGCCCATGAGCACGAGCTGCGTGGTGGTGAACTGCACGGTGCTCCCTCCCTCAGACCTTGATCGCCATGATCTTGCGGGACAGCGCGTACGCCGCGATGAACAGCCCTACCGCCACCACCGTGCACACGAACCCTGCGGGCGTCGACAACGCGTCCCCGAACGAGGACCCGCTGTTCTTGAGCATCGCGACCAGGAAGATGGGTAGCGCGACCATGATCAAGGACTCGTTCTTGTTGGCCACCAGCGAGGTCTGGATCTCCTCGGTCATGGTCATCTTCTCCGACAGGATCAGGTGGGTGTTGCGCACCGCCTCCTTCATGTCCGCACCCTTGTGGTACGCGATCTGGAACACGTTGGCGAACGACTGGATGTCGTCGCTGCCGCTGCGCTCACCGAGATCCGCCACCATGTCCTCGATCCGGACGTTGTTGTGGAAACCCGCGACGATGGTGTTGAGCTCCTGGACGATCGGCGCATCGTCGGCGTACTGGCGCGAGAGGTCGTCGCGGGCCGCGTCGAAGGCCCGCACGATGGTGCTTCCGGAGGCGAGCGATGTGGTCAGGCTGTCCAGCAGGTCCCGGAACTGGTGCTCGAGGCCCCGCACCTTCGTCCGGCGGATCTGGTCCGCGCGGAGGCGCAGGAAGTGGCGAGCCGCGAGCGTGCCGACGATCACCACCACGATCGCGTCCCACACGTGGGTGAACGTCGTTGGCGCCCCGGAGGAGGTCTTGCCGAGCCCGCCGAAGAAGAGGTGACCGACGAAGCCACCCACGGCGAACGCCAGCAGCGCGTACAGGATCCGCTCGGCGGCGGTCAGGTG
>JBQGOU010000408.1:0-2625 GCA_052086865.1 Cellulomonadaceae bacterium | reverse complement strand
CCAGGGCGCCGTCGACGGCGGGATCTCTGAGCTGGGCCAACCACGTCAACAGACCCGGGTAGGCCTGGACGTGGACCGCGACGTGGGGCCGAAGGTCGGGCTGCGTCCCAGCGATGTGGGCCAGGACGTCCGGCGGCGTGGTGGGGTCCTGGACCGCACGGACGGCCTCCTCGCGTTCGCTCACTGCGCCACCCTTCGGGTCGAGCACCTGGGCAGCCTCTGGTGCGCGGGTGTGCTGCGTGCTGGCTCGGATCGTAGTGGCGTGCTGCAACGTCGCGCCACGCTCAGTACGCGCGGGTGTCCCGGGCGGGGTGCTTCGACCGGGTACGTCCCGGATGTCCGCCGCCCTGCGAGTACTGGTGCCCGCATGGCGGACACGGGAGACGCCTCGTGGGCGCATCCGATCGGAAGGGGCGTGCCCCTCGTGGACGCACCGGGTCGGGAGGGGGCGGGCGCTTCACGATCGGGCGTCGCGGGGACGGGCGTGCGTCCCAACGTTGGTGGGGTCAGGTACAGGCTCGCGGGGTCAGTCGGTGCGGCCCGACGCCAGCTCGTCGAGGTGAGCGCGCTCGTCCGGGGTGTCCCATGCGCCGTCGTGCAGGCTCGGCGCGATGTCGACGAGCGTCGGACGCCACGCGGGGTACTGCTGCGGGAAGCAGCGTTCGAGCAGCTTGATCATCGCCCAGGCGGCTGTGGAGGCGCCGGGGGAGGCGCCGAGCAGGCCGGCAATCGTTCCGTCGGCCGAGGTGATGACCTCGGTGCCGAACTCCAGGCGGCCACCCTTGGCAGGGTCCCGCTTGATGACCTGGACGCGCTGTCCGGCGGTGACGAGCTCCCAGTCCTTGGGGTGGGCGCCGGGGACGAACTGGCGCAGCGCCCGGAAGCGACGCTCCGGCGAGGACGAGACCTCGCGCACCAGGTAGGCGGTGAGATCCATGTTGTCCAGACCCGCGCCGACCATGGGCACGATGTTGCCCGGCCTGATCGAGGTGAACAGGTCGAGCAGCGAGCCGTTCTTCAGGTACTTGGTGCTGAAGCCGGCGAACGGGCCGAACAGCACGGAGGTCTCGCCGTCGATGACTCGCGTGTCCAGGTGCGGCACGGACATCGGCGGCGATCCGACGTCGGCCTTGCCGTAGACCTTGGCGTGGTGCTGGGCGACGATCTCCGGACGGGAGGTGCGCAGGAACTGGCCGCTGATCGGGAAGCCGCCGTAGCCCTTGGCCTCGGGGATGCCGGCGCTCTGCAGCAACGGGAGGGCGCCGCCGCCGGCGCCGACGAAGACGAACCGGGCGTTGACGCTGGTGTGTGCGGGGGAGGCGTTCCAGCGACGGTCTCGCACGCGCAAGTCCCAGGACCCGTCGCGCCTCTGGCGCAGCGATCGAACCTCGTGCTGCAGGTTCAGCTGTGCCCCCTGCGCGGTCACCGTGTCGAACAGGTGCCGGGTCAAGGCGCCAAAGTCGACGTCGGTTCCGGCCAGGGACCGCGTCGCGGCAACCGGGTTGTCGTCGGCGCGCTCGGCCATGAGCAACGGCGCCCACGCCGCGATCTGGTCCGGGTTGTCGCTGAACTCCATGTCGGCGAACAGGGGATGGGTGCGCAGCGCGGCGACCCGTCGACGCAGGAAGTCGACGTTCTCCGCGCCGCGGACGAAGGTCATGTGCGGAGTCGAGCTCAGGAAGTCCCCGGGAATGCGTCCCGCAGTGACCAGGTGATGCCAGAACTCACGGGAGATCTGGAACTGCTCGTTGATCGTCACCGCCTTGCTAATGTCGATCGACCCGTCTTCGCGCTCCGGGGTGTAGTTCAGCTCGCACAGCGCGGCGTGGCCGGTTCCGGCGTTGTTCCAGGCGTTCGAGCTCTCCTGCGCGACGTCGTCCAGACGCTCGTAGATCGCGACCCGCCAGCTGGGCTCGAGAATCTGCAGCAGGGCGCCGAGCGTGGCGCTCATGATGCCGCCGCCGATCAGGGCGACGTCAAGCTTCTGGGCATTGCCAGGCTTCAGATCATCGTCGGTTCTCAGAGCATCGTCGAGCTGATCCGATGAGGAGGCAGTGGAATCGGGCACCAGTCGATCGTAAGGATGTCGTCTGGGTCCTTCGACCCAGGTCTCGCACTCTGATGCGTGATCCGCGTCACAGTCGCAGCTGGTGGCGGCGCGGATGCCCGGTCACGGTGGTCGTTCGCGGTCGTGCCAGCCTGGGCCGTAGCTGCCGCGGGGCTGGAACTGCCATCCGCCCCGCCAGTGCATGGCGATGTGGTTCGTGTCGACGTGAGCCTGGTGATGCCAGCACAGCAGAGCCGCGTTGTGGACGGAGGTGTCCCCGCCGTCCGCCCAGTGCTGGGTGGCGTGGTGGGGCTCGCAGTACACGGGTGGGGCGTGGCACCCGGGCCAGACGCAGCCGGAGTCTCGGGCGACCACCGCCTTGCGTCGGGCGCCGGTCAGCGTGCGCGCCGTTCGTCCCACGTTCAGGATCTGCGAGTCGGGTCCGAACACGATGCGGGTGAGCGCGCAGTCGGCGGCGATGTCGCGCAGGACCGTGTCGGGGATCGGCCCGGTGCCGTCGCTCCACGACGAGGCGGGCGACTCCAGCAAGGCTCGAAGGTCGTGGTCCGGGGAGAGTG
>JBQGOU010000407.1:0-2655 GCA_052086865.1 Cellulomonadaceae bacterium | reverse complement strand
AGGCCAGCCTCGAGGTGCCGACGGCCACGTCGGTGCGCGCGGTGCCCGCCAAGCTGATGGTCGACAACCGGATCGTGGTGAACAAGCATCTGGCGCGCGGGCGCGGCGGCAAGGTGTCCTTCACGCACATCATCGGCTTCGCGCTGGTGGAGGCCCTCGCCGAGATGCCCGCCATGAACGCCGGGTACACCCTGCTCAACGGCAAGCCGGCGATCTCGCACCCGGCGCACGTGAACCTCGGTCTCGCCATCGACCTCGCCAAGCCGGACGGCTCGCGCCAGCTGCTGGTGCCCGCGATCAAGCGCGCGCAGACGATGGAGTTCGCCCAGTTCTGGTCCGCGTATGAGGACGTGGTGCGCCGCGCCCGGGGCAACAAGCTTACGGTCGAGGACTTCCAGGGCACCACCATCTCCCTGACCAACCCCGGCACCATCGGCACCGTGCACTCCGTGCCGCGCCTGATGCAGGGCCAGGGCGCAATCATCGGCGTCGGCGCCATGGACTACCCGGCCGAGTTCCAGGGCGCCTCCGAGGAGCGCCTGGCGCGTATGGGCGTGTCCAAGGTGCTCACCATCACCTCGACGTACGACCACCGCATCATCCAGGGTGCGCAGTCCGGTGACTTCCTGCGCATCCTCGGGAACAAGCTGCTGGGCCTCGACGGCTTCTACGACCGCATCTTCGCGTCCCTGCACATTCCGTACGAGCCCGTGCGCTGGGTCAAGGACAACACGGTCAACGACGACGTCGAGGCGGCCAAGCCCGCGCGCATCGCGGAGCTGATCCACGCCTACCGCTCGCGCGGCCACCTCATGGCGGACACGGACCCGCTGGCCTACCGCCAGCGCAAGCACGCCGACCTGGACATCCAGACGCACGACCTGACGCTGTGGGACCTGGAGCGCACCTTCCCCATCGGCGGGTTCGGCGGGAAGACCAAGGACACGCTGCGCAACGTGCTCGGGCTCCTGCGCGACTCCTACTGCCGCTCAATCGGCGCGGAGTACATGCACCTGGCGGACCGCACGCAGCGCAAGTGGCTGCAGGCGCGGCTCGAGGCGGGCTACGAACGCACCCCGCGCGAGGAGCAGCTGCGCATCCTGCGCCGGCTCAACTCCGCCGAGGCCTTCGAGACCTTCCTGCAGACCAAGTTCGTCGGACAGAAGCGCTTCTCCCTCGAGGGCGGGGAGTCGCTCATCCCGCTGCTCGACGCCGTGCTGTCCAAGGCGGCGCGCGCCGGCCTGGATGAGGTCTGCATCGGCATGGCGCACCGCGGGCGGCTGAACGTGCTCGCCAACATCGCGGGCAAGAGCTACCAGCAGATCTTCGCCGAGTTCGAGGGCAACCTCGACCCGCGCACCGTGCAGGGCTCCGGGGACGTGAAGTACCACCTGGGCACCGAGGGCACCTTCACCGCGGAGTCGGGCGCCACGACCGGGGTGTACCTCGCGGCCAACCCCTCCCACCTCGAGGCCGTCGACGGTGTGCTCGAGGGCGTGGTGCGGGCCAAGCAGGACCGCATCGACCTGGGCGGCGACGGCTTCTCCGTGCTGCCGATCCTCATCCACGGCGACGCGGCCTTCGCGGGCCAGGGCGTGGTCACCGAGACCCTGAACCTCTCGCAGCTGCGCGGCTACCGCACCGGCGGCACCGTGCACGTCATCATCAACAACCAGGTCGGCTTCACCACCGGGCCGTCCTCCTCCCGCTCGACCCTGTACTGCACCGACGTGGCCAAGGGCCTGCAGGTCCCGATCTTCCACGTCAACGGGGACGACCCGGAGGCCGTCGTCCGCGTCGCGGAGCTCGCCTTCGCGTTCCGTGAGCAGTTCGACCGCGATGTCATCATCGACATGGTCTGCTACCGCCGCCGCGGGCACAACGAGGGTGACGACCCCTCGATGACCCAGCCGCTGATGTACAACCTCATCGAGGCCAAGCGCTCCGTGCGCAAGCTCTACACCGAGAACCTCGTCTCCCGCGGAGACATCTCTCTCGAAGAGGCCGAGCAGGCGCTGCAGGACTACCAGACCCAGCTTGAGCGGGTGTTCCGGGAGACCAAGGACGCGGACGCGGTCGCCGCGACGACGAGCGACCAGGTGCGCGGGCTGGAACGGCCCGAGTCCCAGCGCGAGGACGCGGGCACGATGGTGGGCTGGCGCACGGCCGTGCCGGCGCAGGTGCTCGACCGGATCGGCCAGGCCCAGGTGCACCCGCCGGAGGGCTTCACCGTGCACCCCAAGCTCGGCAAGCTGCTCGAGAAGCGCGCCCACATGGCCCGCGAGGGCGGCATCGACTGGGGCTTCGGGGAGCTGCTGGCCTTCGGTTCGCTGCTGCTCGAGGGCACCCCGGTGCGCCTTGCGGGGCAGGACTCCCGGCGCGGCACCTTCGTGCAGCGCCACGCCGTGCTGCACGACCGCGAGACCGGCGCGGAGTGGACGCCGCTGCTGTACCTGTCCGGCGACCAGGCCAAGTTCTGGATCTACGACTCCTCGCTGAGCGAGTACGCGGCGATGGCATTCGAGTACGGGTATTCGGTGGAGCGCCCGGACGCCCTGGTGCTGTGGGAGGCGCAGTTCGGCGACTTCGCCAACGGCGCCCAGACCGTCATCGACGAGTTCATCTCCTCCTCCGAGCAGAAGTGGGGCCAGCAGT
>JBQGOU010000406.1:2026-2662 GCA_052086865.1 Cellulomonadaceae bacterium | reverse complement strand
AGCGCGTCCTGCTGCGCCGCGTCCAGCGCCGCCGAGACTTCGGGGTGAAGCGCGGCGGCGATCGACAGCGACTTCGGCCCGTTGATGACCATCTCCATGAACCGCGGCGATCCCTGCCGATCCACTCCCGCCCGTCGGGGTCTGCCCATCTGCTCCCCGGTCAACGGATCAACCCAGTCCACCCACCCCGCATACCCCACAGGATCAAGGCCGAGCCTGTCGGTAACCGCGCCTGAGCTGTCGAGCGCCGCGAACTGCGCCACCGAGGTTTCCGCGCCGAGGTAGTAGTCGTCAGCACGAGCACGGTCGGCCTCGACATAGCGCAGCGCATCGGCCCCGGTGCCCCGGAACGGAACCACGCCCCCATGCATTCTGCTACCCCCTCTCACTATCTGGCGTACTGGCAACTAACGTAGTTAGTATACGTACATTCAGGATTGAGAGGTCAAGAGGACAGCGGGAGGACTCAGGATGTGCTCAGGCGGCAGGCGCGGAGGCGTACGGGCTTGGTGAGCAGGCGGCGCGGGAGGGTGGCGGTTCTGCGTCAGGTGAGAGAGGATGCGGCGGTGGCGATCCAGGCTCGCTGGCGGCGAGTCTCGACGGCGCGGGGGTGGTAGTTCGCTCGCACCCATTCCA
>JBQGOU010000406.1:0-2016 GCA_052086865.1 Cellulomonadaceae bacterium | reverse complement strand
ATTCCACGGCAGCGGCCGCCGGAACGCCGCTCAATACGGCGAGCACCGCGAGAGCGGTTCCGGTTCTGCCGACCCCGCCGCCGCAGGCAATCTCGACCCGCTCGGACACGGCCCGCGCGTGCGCTTCTCTGAGTGCGGCCACGGCGTCCTCGGTGGAGCCAGGCAGGCGGAAGTCCGGCCACCTGACCCAGCAGTAGGGCCAGTCGGCCACGCGAGGGTCGCGGCCCAAGAGGTAGACGGCGAACTCCGGGGGCGGGGCCTGACCGCGAGGCCGACGCGCGCCCGTGCCACGGATCAGACGACCGTCTGGCAGGCGCACCACGCCCGCGTCCTCAATCGCCCAGCTCGTCATGCGAACCCTTACCCGGCGCGGCCTCGGCGTCCGGGCGGGAGCAGTCCTTTGCGGCGGGCACGGGCAACCCAGCCCTGTGCAGTGGAGAGCGGCACGCGGCTGAGCTCGGCCATGCGCGCGGTCGGGTTCGGTTCGCCGTCGTCCACGAGGCGGGTGTGTTGCAGGGCGACGACCTCGTAGAAGTCGGGGGTGCGCTTCGGGTTGCCCAGCGGCTTCATCACGTCCGCCGAGCGGAGGGTGCGGCCAGAGGACATCGTCATGGTGCCGCCGGTGAAGCGGCTGGCGCCGGTGACGGCGAACTGGCGGCGGTTGATCGCCGCCTCGATCCTCGACGTGGGCAGGTTGCGCAGCATCGGACTCGCCACCGGGTCACCCGCCCACTCGGGCAGGTAGACGATCCCGGTGATTCGCACCTCGCCCTTGGGTTCCTCGCCCATGACGTACTGGCGCTGTAGGCGCAGCAGCACACGGGTGGACGACTCGACGTGCTGGATCAGGAACCAGCGCCCGGAGTCGTTGTTGTTGTGGCTGGAGTTCAGCTTCCGATCCAGCCCAGGCGCGGGATCGACCCACTGCTCGTACCTGAGCGCCGTGTCGATCTCGGCGCTGTCGTGTTCGGGGTCGATGGGGGTGGGGTCTGGCATCTGCCAGCCCGCGGGCAAGTCCGCTGCCGTCAGCAGCGGGGCGCTCTCCAAGTCCTCGACCATGTTCCCAAGCCTAGCAGAATCTCATGCAATGGCCGCTACGCCATATCTGTGGTAACGTGGTACTGGCGTATCTGCCACAGCGTGAGATAGAGATGAGTGACCCGCCCCGACCCACCGACATTGAGCGACCGCGACGTGCGGCGCAGGGCAGGGGCGCGCTCGGGGCAGGCGCTCGGGATGATCCGGGGCGGCTACGCCTCCGGGTCACCCGGCGGGTGGAGCCGGACATGCGGCGGCTGGTGGAGTGGGTGCTTAACATCACCCAGGCCCGCTACGACGCCCACCGCGCCGGGGATCCCGACCCCTACGACCTCCCGCTGCCGGACGAGCTGGCCGCCGATTTGCACGGCGGCAGCGCAGACACGCGAGACACAATGGAACCCGAGCCACTGCACCAACGAAGGAGCACAGCATGAGCACGATCACTGCTCCCACTCTCATTCCGGCAGGCGTGACCAGCGACCACGCCGAAGACATGCCCGTGCTGCTGGCCGTGTCGTATCTGCGTGTCTCGACGCGGGAGCAGGCCGAGCGCGGCGGCACCGACGAAGGATTCTCGATCCCCGCGCAGCGCGAGGCGAACCAGCGCAAGGCCGACGAACTCGGCGCGCGGATCGTGCGCGAGTTCATCGACGCCGGAGAGTCCGCACGGTCGGCCGACCGTGACGGCCTGCAAGACATGCTCGCGTTCATCGCCACGTCGCGTGTGCAGTTCTGCATCGTGCATAAGCTCGACCGGCTCGCCCGCAACCGCGCTGACGACGTGAAGATTCACGAAGCCCTCATCAGCGCCGGGGTCACCCTCGTCTCCGCCACCGAGTCCATCGACCAGACCCCTTCCGGGATGCTCGTCCACGGCATCATGTCGAGCATCGCGGAGTTCTACTCCCGGAACCTCGCTACCGAGGTCACCAAGGGGCTGACGCAGAAGGTCGCCCAGGGCGGCACTCCGATGCG
>JBQGOU010000405.1:0-2674 GCA_052086865.1 Cellulomonadaceae bacterium | reverse complement strand
CCACATCCTTCGAGAAGTCAGACTAACTAGTCCACAAGATCTATAGTGAAGAGCCCGTAGTACGACATCGGGCAGGTACCGGACTCGCCAGCGGACTCACCGGACTTCGAGGGTTCGTCATTGGTATCAGGAGCGGGCTTCTTCGTGTCTGTGCCGCCTGCGGTGCCGCCCGTGGTCGCGTCCGTGCTCGCAGCCTCGTCGGACGCGGTCTCCGACGGGGTCGGGCTCGGTGTCTCGACCTTGGACTTGAGGGAGATCTCGGCTGGCTTCTCTTTGGCCTGCTTCTTCGCTTTGGCCAGGAACTCATCTGGGGATTGGGTCGCCTCGGCTGCGGCGACGACAGGAGATTCGGCGACGACCTGCTGGTCACCGCCGGCGCTGCCGGGCACCATCGCCAGGCTGGATGCGACGACCGCTGCTGTTGCGGCGGTGGGAACGATGAATGCGGAGAGCACTGGACGTGCACGCACCGAGGCCAGCACTCCCCCAGCGGTGTTCGCAGATGCCTGGGTCCCCTGCGGTGTGACTTCGTCTGCTGAATGGCGGGGTTCTTTCGACGCTCGGTGGCGGCCGCGCCGCCGCACGTCCAGAGCGATGACTCCGGGGCCAGCATTCCGCAAGCCGATGGTCAAATAGGCTGTTCTATGATTGAGGAGCCCACGCGCCAACTGTGTGAAAACTTGGTGTATGAACGATAGGGTTGGCGGATGAGTCAATGGCCAAGGGGTCTCGTCCTCGTCCTGCTCGCTGTACTGCTCCTGATTGCTGGGCCATCGGTCATCAGCTTCGCCAATTTTGAGTGCCGCGGCATCATCGGTTGGAGTCTAGTATTTCTCGGTGCGGTGCTCGGGATCGCCGGTGCGATCAGGGGCCGAAGAGTGAACGGCAGTGTTGATGATGACAACCGCTCGGCCTCTTGAGTTTTCCGGTCGGTCGGCGACCGCACTCCCCCATAGCTAACGTCATTTGAGGATCCTCTACCGGGGCACCTCGGCATTGCTTTCCAGGAGCACTTTTCCGCGGTTCGCTGAGTTCCAAGCGAGAGCATCCCGGATCTGCGAGAGCGGAAATTTTGCGGCGGGTGTCGTGGCCAGTAAACCTGACGCAACGAGCCGGAAGACTTCTTCAAAACGCTGAGCGAACTGCACGGGGTCGCTGTTATGAGCATCCTGGCGCAGGTGAAAATACTTCAGTTCCACATGCGATGGAAATTCCCAACTGCCGTGAATTGGCGTGCCGGAGAGGAGCCCGTAGTTCAGGGCCCCGGCAAAGTCGTGACTGGTGGTGTCGGCGTGTCGGTGCGCTGAGATAGAACGAGATTCCTGTAGGACGAGTGATCGACCAAGATCCACGTCTTTCCAGGAGCCTCGTTGTCGTCCCACTCTGCCATGCCCGTTGCGCGTTGTGTCCAGTCGCTGGCTGACCTGCGTTCTCGGTTCGCCGAGCTGCCTGACCCCCGCCGTCGCCGCGGTGTCCGGCACCGGGTCTCGGCGATTCTGGCGATCGCCGCGGCGGCGGTGACCTGCGGTGCTCGCTCGTTGACCACGATCGGGGAATGGGCAGCCGATGCGCCCCAAAGGATCCTGGCAACCCTCGGCGCGCGCTGGCACCTCGGTCGCGGCCGCCATGTCGCCCCGCACGAGACGACACTGCGGCGCACGCTGCAAGCCTTCGATGCCGCCGTGCTCGATGAGGTGATCAGCGACTGGCTCGCCGAGCACCTCACCGTGCGCGAGGATCTGGAGGCGATCGCGGTCGACGGCAAGACGCTCCGCGGCGCCCGCGACGCCGACGGCGAGCAGGCCCATCTGCTCTCCGCGGTCGTCCACGACGCCGGTGTCGTGATCGCCCAGCGCGACGTGGCGGCCAAGACCAACGAGATCACCGAGCTCGCCCCGCTGCTCGCGGGCGTGGACCTGACCGGAAAGGTGATCACCGCGGACGCCCTGCACACGCAGCGCGCCACGGCCGAGGACCTGGTCACGGCACAGCGCGCCGACTACGTGCTGACCGTCAAGGCCAACCAGCCGACCCTGTTCGCCGCCTGCCAGCAGGCGCTATCCGGACCGTCCCGCGCCTTCGCCGCCGAGGACGTCAGTTCCGAGCGTGGTCACGGACGCACCGAGCAGCGCACCACCCGGACCATGCCGGTCACCGACGGCGACGGGATCGACTTCCCCCATGCCGCGCAGGTCTTCCGGATCCGCCGTGACACCGGCGGCCTGGACGGCCAGCGCATCCGGAAGGAGACCGCCTACTGCATCACCAGCCTGGCGCCCGCCCAGGCCGGCCCGGCTCGGCTCGGCGCGCTGGTGCGGGGGCACTGGGAGATCGAGAACCGAGTCCACTGGGTCCGCGATGTCACCTACGACGAGGACCGCTCCCAGGTCCGCACCGGTGCTGCGCCCCAGGTCATGGCCAGCCTGCGCAACCTGGCCATCAGCGCCTTCCGCCTGGCCGGTCACACCAACATCGCCGCCGCCCTCCGCTGGGCAGCCCGCGACTATCACCGACCACTGACCATTCTCGGCCTCACATGACTTTGCCGGAGCCCTGCCGATTGGGGAGAGCAGATCGCGCACTCTAGGCATGTTGGTCATATCCACGCCCCTGGCCCCCTCCCAGCTTTCTGTTCTGCTGCGATCCGAAAGTCCATGCATTCTCGGGGGACGAG
>JBQGOU010000404.1:0-2675 GCA_052086865.1 Cellulomonadaceae bacterium | reverse complement strand
TCACCGCCCAGGCCCAGCTCCCCGAGACCGGGGGGCTGCGCATCGCGCAGTCCGACGCCCAGCAGGGCAGCCTCGAGCTGTCCCTCGACCCCGAACCTCAGGAGGACGACCACGTGATCGAGACGGGCGCCGCCCGAGTCTTCGTGGACTCCGGAACCGCACCGGTGCTGGAGAACCAGAGCCTGGACGCCCAGATCACGGATCAGGGCACCGGCTTCTCCCTCACGCCGCAGTCCGTCTGAGACCAGTCCGTCTGAGACGCAGCTCGTCTCGAGCATCAACGCCCCTCTCGCGCACCTGATCGCGAGGGGGGCGTTCTCGCGCCCGGGTGTGCCGCGCGAGCGCAGCACCCAGCCGGCTATGCCGCGGCGAGCACGGGCTCCAGCAGCCACCATGCGCCGAGCGCGGCGCAGCCCACGGTGACCAGCGCGAACACGACCACCCAGACCAACCCGGGCAGCGGGGTGAGCCGCGCGAGCATGTCCGCGTCAGAGCGGCGCGCCCCACCGCGGCGCCGCTCGGCCTGCAGCTCCAGCACCGGGCGCGGTGACCCCAACAGCAGGAACCAGCTCACGGCGTAGGCCACGGCTGTCGCCAGGCCGTGGGAGCCCCACCACGACACGGCAACCAGGCCCGCCCCGCAGACCAGGACGGACCACAGCCCGAACCAGTTGCGAATCTGCACCAGCACGAGCGCAAGAACCACCGCAAGCGCCCACAGCACGCCGATGGCGTAGCCGCGGGCGAGCAGCGCCGCCGCCCCGAGGCCGACGATCCCGGGCGCGCAGTACCCCGCCACCGCGGTGGCGACCATGCCCGGTCCGCGAGGTCTGCCTACGGACACGGTCAGTCCGGAGGTGTCCGAGTGCAGGCGGATCCCCGACAGGCGGCGTCCGCACAGGACCGCGACGACGCCGTGGCCCGCCTCGTGCACGATGGTGATCGCGTGCCGGCCCACGGACCAGGCGGGACGCCAGAGCACGACGGCGAGGGCGATCGCGGCCGTCACCACGGCGAGCTGCGGCGACGGCGGCGCAAGGGCCGTTGTCGCGTTCTCCCAGATTCGTTCCAGCACGTCGAGCACCGCACCATTCCACCACTGTGGGGCTACGGCGGGTGTGACCTGGGCCTCGAGCGGCGGCGCGGGCTTGACCTGTCGTGCACAATGGAGGAGTCAGGGCGCCGGAAATCGCGCCCAGCGTCGTGGACAACCGCAGCCGCCGCCAACGAGCAGCCCATCCGGGCGCCGGGCGAGCTGAGTCACCGCGGCGACCACACCCGCTCAGTCCACCGCCGCCGAGTGCGCCGGGTCGGAGCGCTACGCCTGAGAGGCACCCACATGCCCAGCACCACCCCCGTACGTCAGCCTGCCGCGACCGCGACCGGCTTCGCCGCCTTCGACCTGCCGGCACCAGTGATCCGCTCGCTCGCCGAGCGCGGCATCACCGAGCCGTTCCCCATCCAGACGGCAACCCTGCCGGACACGCTCGCGGGCCGTGACGTCCTCGGCCGCGGCCGCACCGGCTCCGGCAAGACCCTCGCCTTCGCGCTGCCGATGGTCACCCGGCTCGCCACCCAGCCCAGCCACGACGCGGGCCGCCGCGCGAAGGGCCGCCCGCGTGCCCTCGTCCTCGCCCCGACTCGTGAGCTTGCCAGCCAGATCGACGCAACCGTCAAGCCGCTGGCCGCGGCCATGGGCCTGGTCACGACCGTGATCTTCGGCGGCGTCAACCAGAACAAGCAGGTCACTGCCCTCACCCAGGGCGTGGACATCGTCATCGCCTGCCCCGGCCGGCTCGAGGACCTCCTCGGCCAGGGCCACCTGAGCCTCGACGCCGTCGAGATCACGGTGCTCGACGAGGCCGACCACATGGCCGACCTTGGCTTCCTGCCCGGGGTGAAGCGGATCATGGACCGCACCCCCAAGCGCGGCCAGCGCATGCTCTTCTCCGCCACGCTGGACAACGGTGTGGACCAGCTCGTCAAGCGCTACCTGCACGACCCGCTCAGCCACGCGGTGGACAGCGCAGCCTCGCCGGTGGCGACCATGACCCACCACGTGCTCGAGATCGCCGACGCCGAGGCGAAGAAGCAGATCGTGGCCGAGCTCGCCTCCGGGACGACGCGTCGCATCATGTTCATGCGCACCAAGCACCAGGCGAAGAAGCTCGCCAAGACCCTCACCGCGCAGGGCATCCCTGCGGTGGACCTGCACGGCAACCTGAGCCAGCCGGCCCGAGAGCGCAACCTCGAGGCCTTCACGAGCGGCGCGGTCAAGGTGCTGGTCGCCACGGACATCGCGGCGCGCGGCATCCACGTCGACGACATCGACCTCGTCGTGCACGTCGACCCGCCGGCCGAGCACAAGGCGTACCTGCACCGTTCCGGGCGCACCGCCCGTGCCGGGCATGGCGGCGAGGTCGTCACCCTCGTGCTTCCCGAGCAGCGCGGCGACGTGCGCACCCTCATGCGCCAGGCTCGCATCACGGCCCGCCCGACGCCGGTTCGTCCCGGTGACGCCACCGTCATGGGCCTGGTCGGCGAGGTGGCGCCGTACGTCAAGCCCGCACCCGTCCCTGCGCCCCAGCAGGCCTCCGGATCCGGTCGTTCCAGGGGCAGGCGCGGCGCGTCGTCGGGGTCCGCGGCCGGTGGGCGTAGCGCCCAGGCCCGGCCAG
>JBQGOU010000403.1:0-2680 GCA_052086865.1 Cellulomonadaceae bacterium | reverse complement strand
AGGAACTGCGACACCGTCGCATCGTCCCGGTCCCGGCGCAGCACCTGGTCGCGGGTCGCGGCGAGGGCTGCGGCTCCCGCCTCACCGTGCACGTCCCGAGCCCGCCGGGCCAGCCGCGCCTCCTCGCTCGCCGTCAGCAGGATTCGCACGTCGGCGTCCGGCGCCACCACGCTCGTCACGTCGCGGCCCTCGGCGACCACGCCGTGCCCCGCGGAGAAGGACCCGGGCAGCCGCTCGGCGTCGATGAGCGCGCGCTGACGCCGGCGCAGCTCGGCACGCACGTCGAGGTTGGTCGCCACCGTGCTCACGGCCGTGGAGATCGCCGTCTGCCGGATGGCCGCGTGCACGTCCACGCCGTTGACCCGGACCAGCTCATGGGCGGGGTCCACCCCGATCTCGAGCGGCATGGCGACCACGGCCGCCGTCACCGCCGGAGAGTCGGCAAGATCCACACCGCAGTGCATGCACCACCAGGTGGCGGCGCGGTAGGTGGCCCCGGTGTCGAGGTAGGCCAGGTGCAGCCGGGAGGCCACGGCACGCGAGACGCTGGACTTCCCGGAGCCCGAGGGCCCGTCGATGGCGATGACCGTGCTCATGCTCACAGCCCCACGGCGGCCATCAGCGTGCCCAGCTCGACCTGGCCGAGCACACGGTGACGTCCGGGCGGCAGGTCGCCCAGCTTGATCGGCCCGACCTGGGTGCGCACGAGGCGGACCACGGGGTGTCCGGCGGCGGCGAACATCCGGCGCACGATGCGGTTGCGCCCCTCGTGCAGCACCACCTCGACGAGGGTGGCCTGGTGCGTGGAGTCGACGACGTGGAAACGGTCGAGCTTCGCGGGCCCGTCGTCCAGCTCGACGCCGTGCAGCAGCTCGGACCCGACGCGGGCGCCGAGCTTACCGTTGACCTGCACGAGGTAGGTCTTGGCGATGCCATAGCCGGGGTGCGCCAGCCGATTGGCGAGCTCGCCGTCGTTGGTCAGCAGGATGACGCCCTCGGAGTCGGTGTCCAGGCGCCCGACGTGGAACAGCCGCTCGGACCGGTCCTTGACGTAGTCGCGCAGACTCGGGCGACCCTCGGGGTCGTCCATGGTGGACACCACACCCACGGGCTTGTTCACGACGATGGTGATCTTGTCCGTGTCGAGCTGGAGCCGCATGCCGTCCACGTGCACGACGGCGGTTGCCGGGTCCACCCGCACCCCGAGCTCGGTGACGATCTGCCCGTCGACCTCGACGCGGCCGTCCTCGATCAGCCGCTCGCAGGCCCGGCGGGAGCCCAGTCCCGCAGTGGCCAGCACCTTCTGCAGCCGCACGCCGTCGGCGACGTGCACGTCCACGGGCTCCGGGCGAGGACCCGGGGCGGGGCCGCGGCGACGGGCCTTGGCCGGGCCGCCCGTGGGTGCGGCGGCGGGGCGCCGTGCCCCCGGTCCCTGACGGCCGGTGCCGGCGCCGCGCGCGGGCCCGCCGTCGCGCCTGGGCGCACCGTCGCGTTTGGGCCCGCCATCACGCTTCGGCCCGCCGTCGCGCTTCGGCCCGCCATCGCGCTTCGGCCCGCCGTCGCGCCTGGGCGCACCGCCGGTGCGGCTCGAGTCCGAGGACCCGTGCCCGCCCGGACGCCCAGATCCGGCCGGCCGGCCCCTGCCCTGGCCGGAACCGTCCGAGCGACCTCTGCCCTGGCCGGCCCTGTCGGACCGACCCTTGTCCTGGCGACCGCTGCGGCCGTCCTGTGCACTCACTGCTGCTCCTTCTCGTTCGTCGACCGCTCGGCGTGGGATCCGCCCGGTAGCAGGTCGTCGAGTACGTCCATGTCTGGTAGGTAGGGGGCGAGCGGCGGCAGCTCGTCCAGTCCGGACAGGCCCATCCGCTCGAGGAAGTACGACGTCGTGCCGTACAGCACCGCACCGCTCGCAGGCTCTGTGCCCACCTCCGCGACGAGCCCGCGTGCCGCCAGGGTGCGGACCACGCCGTCCACGTTCACGCCGCGGACGGCGGAGACCTGCCCGCGTGCCACCGGCTGACGGTACGCGATCACAGCCAGAGTCTCCAAGGCGGCCTGGGTCAGTCGGGCCGTCTGACCGTCGAGCACGAACCGCTCGACCACGTCGGCGAAGGCCGGCGCGGAGTAGAACCGCCATCCGCCGCCGACCTCTCGCAGCTCGAACCCGCGGACCTGACCGCCGTGCTCGCCGCGGTAGGACTCGGCCAGATCCATCAGCAGAGCACGCACCTCCTCCACCGGAAGCTCGAGCGCGCTGGCGAGCTTCACGGTGGAGATCGGCTCGTCGGCCACCATGAGGACGGCCTCGAGCGCACCGCGGGAACCGCCCGGGCGGTCCTCCAGGGCCAGCGCGGGCACCGCCGCTACGTCCTCAGCCATCCAGCTCTCCCGTCACGTCGTCGGTCTCGTCGAACTCCCCGGACACCTGGACCTCAGCGTGCTCACCGGTCCAGCGCACGTCCAGCTCCCCCAACGCCTGCGCCTGGTCGAAGGTCACCGCGCCCTCCCGGAACAGCTCGAGCAGCGCCAGGAAACGCGCGACGACGACAAGCGGCGAGGAGGCGTCCGCCACGAGGGCACGGAACGACAAGGTGGTGGCCCGGCGCAGCCGGTCCACCACCACGGCGGCCTGCTCGCGCACCGACACCCTCGCGCTCGCAAGCCGTTCGGTGGCGAGGTC
>JBQGOU010000402.1:0-2713 GCA_052086865.1 Cellulomonadaceae bacterium | reverse complement strand
GTCGGTCGCTCAGCGGCAACGCAACCTACGCCGTGGTGAAGAACACGCTGACCGCCATCGCGGCCAAGGAGGCCGGTGTCGAGGGACTCGACGCCGACCTGTCCGGGCCGTCGGCAATCGCCTTCGTGACCGGTGACCCGGTCGAGGCAGCGAAGGGTCTGCGTGACTTTGCCAAGGCGAACCCGCAGCTGGTCATCAAGTCGGGTGTCCTCGACGGACGCCCGCTGACCGCTGCGGAGATCGACAAGCTCGCGGACCTCGAGTCCCGCGAGGTCCTGCTGGCCAAGCTGGCCGGCGCGTTCAAGGCGTCGCTGTTCCAGGCGGCGTACGTGTTCACCGCTCCGGCCGCCAAGGCCGTGCGCACCATCGACGCCCTGCGCGAGAAGCAGGCTTCGCAGGAGTCCGCTGCCTGATCGCGCCGCTGACGCGACGCGCCCAGGAAGCGCCTGAATTCACCATCCACTGCTTCACGCAGGACAACCAGGAAGGAACGCCGATCATGGCGAAGCTCAGCACCGAAGAGCTCATCGAGCAGTTCAAGGAGCTCACCCTCATCGAGCTCTCCGAGTTCGTGAAGGCCTTCGAGGAGGCCTTCGACGTCACCGCCGCCGCGCCTGTCGCGGCCGTCGCGGCCGCTCCGGCTGCCGGTGGCGCCGCCGCCGAGGCCGAGGAGGAGAAGGACGAGTTCGACGTCATCCTCGAGGCCGCCGGTGACAAGAAGATTCAGGTCATCAAGGAGGTGCGTGCCCTCACGAGCCTCGGCCTGAAGGAGGCCAAGGACCTCGTCGACGGCGCTCCCAAGCCCGTGCTCGAGGGCGCGAACAAGGAGACCGCCGAGAAGGCTAAGGCTGCCCTCGAGGGCGCCGGCGCCACCGTCACCCTCAAGTGACCCGTGCCCCTCGGGGCACACGCTGAACGCGGCAAGGGCCCGCACCCTTAGGGGTGCGGGCCCTTGCCGTCTGCGATTGCGGGGACACCGGGCGGTGCATAGCGTGTGAGCGGCAGCGACGCTCACCAGGGGCGCGCAGGACGAGGGAGCGACGTGACGCGACGGGTGGGCACGATGGCGGCGGCGACGGTGGTCGTGGGGTTGCTGGTGGGCTGTTCCGGCGGCGCCGGGGACGACGTGGCATCGACGGCCCAGCAGACCACGGGCGCGACCCAGGAGGACCCCGCCCCGACGTCGGACGACGTGTCGCCGAGCGCCGAAGCGACCGAGGGCGACGGTGAGGAGGACCGGCCGTGGTGCCAGGGGCTGTCCGCGAATGAGGGGACCGAGCTCGAGACCACCTTCGGTGAGATGGGCGCCGCCTCGGACGAGTGGTCGGCCGCGCAGGGGCGGCAGTGGCGGCACTTCTTCCCTGCCACGGTGCGTAACGTCAGTGACGCCCCGTGCCTGTTCCAGGTGATGCTCGTCGCAGACATGGAGGGCGGCGAGTACATGTACGAGCAGGTCAACATGGCTCTCAAGCCGGGCCAGGCCTACCACTTCCAGGCCTTCGACCTCGACGAGGTCGTGGAGTTCACCGCGGACGCGCCGGACGCGCAGCCCGCGGTGGCGCTCTCGCCGCGGTTCGACCTGGCGCTGCAGCGTCCGCTCGTCCCCGTCTACGAGGCCGATCTGGACGTCGAGGGCGTCCAGGGCGAGGGCGCCGACGCCGTGCTGGTGGCGGACATCACCGTCACAAGCGAGTCCTGGCAGTGGGAGGCGCGCCCGCTGAGCGCGCCCCAGGACAAGCTGTACCTCAACGGTCTCGACGCCGACGGCGACGTGATCGCACGCGCCTACGCCGTCATCGACCCGCCGAAGGTCGGGGAGACGACGCGCGTGGAGATTCCGGTGGCGGGGGGCTCGTCCTCGGGTGCGGAGTCCGGTGACGGCGACAGCGTGCGCAACCAGGTTCCGGTGAGCACCTACGCCGACGTCGTCTCCTGGGAGATCGGCGCGCTGCAGCCCGACACGAACTACTGGCTCACGAACAACTAGGAGCGCCCGCCCACAGCGGTCCCGGGCAGCGTCGGAGCGGGCCGGGCTGGTTCGTGCGCGCACGCTCGTTGCGTGCGGGCGTGAGTAGAGGTATGCTAGCGCTTTGCGCTGGCCTGTGCCTGCGGTTCCGTATAACCCGTCGACCTCTGCATCGTACCTGAGCGGTGCCGAGGGCTTCGAGGCCGGGGGGCCGCACACGCCGGGCTTGACGCAGATTTCTCACGAAACGCAGGGAAGGACCCCTCTTGGCTGCCTCGCGCACCCCTTCTGCTCCGTCCGCCGAAGCCATCGGCAACCGCACCGCCTCGCGCCGGCTCTCGTTCGCCCGCATCTACGAACCCCTCGAGGTTCCGAACCTGCTGGGCCTGCAGACCGAGAGCGTCGACTGGCTCCTGGGTAACGAGAGGTGGCAGGCCCGCGTCGCCGCCGCGCTCGAGGCCGGACGCCGCGACGTTCCCGAGTCCTCCGGCCTGGCCGAGATCTTCGAGGAGATCTCGCCGATCGAGGACTTCGGGCAGACCATGTCGCTCTCGTTCTCCAACCACCGCTTCGAGCCGCCCAAGTACACCGCGGACGAGTGCAAGGAGAAGGACTTCACCTTCTCCGCGCCGCTGTACGTGAACGCCGAGTTCGTGAACTACGGCACGGGTGAGATCAAGAGCCAGACGGTGTTCATGGGCGACTTCCCGCTCATGACCGAGCGTGGCACGTTCATCATCAACGGCA
>JBQGOU010000401.1:0-2737 GCA_052086865.1 Cellulomonadaceae bacterium | reverse complement strand
GCCAGCACCAGCTCCAGCGCAACGCCGCGTCCCCGGGCACCGGGGTCGACGGCCAGCATCCGCAGCTCGACCTCACCCTCCCGCGCCACCTCCGCGGCTGCGGCACCCGGGTCCAGCATGGTCACCGTGCCGACGATCCGGTCCGCCTCTGGTGCACGGCCGGGCGCACCGGACGCCGTCTGCGGGCACTCGACGGCGACAAGGACAGTGCCGTGCCGTGCGCGGCCGGCGGCGTCGCCGAGCTTGCGGGCGTAGTCCCCTCCGGGCTCCGCGAGCCCGTCAGCCACATTGGCCGTGACGGTCAGGGCGCCGACGGCGGCCAGCTCCTCCGGACGTGCCGGGCGCACGACCACCGCGCCCGTGCGGTGCCCGGCCACCGCGCCCGTGCGGTGCCCGGCCACCGCGGGCGCCGGAGCGCTCATGCGCCTGCGCCGACGGAGCCGGCGCCGTCCGCTCCGTCACCATCCGGGCCGTCGTCGCCTGAGCCGGCGTCGCCGACCCCCGCCGGTCCCTGCGCCAGCAGCCGGACGAACTGCGCCTCGTCCAGAATCCGCAGCCCGAGGTCACGGGCCTTGGTCTCCTTCGATCCTGCGTTCTCCCCGACCACGACGTAGTCGGTCTTCTTCGACACCGAGCCCGCGGCCTTGCCACCCGCGGCCACCACGGCCTCCTTCGCCCCGTCACGGGTGAAGCCCTCCAGCGATCCGGTGACCACAACCGTGAGCCCGTCCAGCGGTCCGGAGACCGCCTCGACCTGCCCCGGTCCCGGGTGCCCGGGCGTCTCGAAGCGCACCCCGGCATCGGCCCAGGCGTCGACGATCTCCTGGTGCCAGGAGACCTCGAACCACGCCTTGACCTCCTCGGCGATGACGGGTCCCACCCCGTCCACCGCCGCAAGCTCCTCCGTCGAGGCCTCGCGGATGCGCGGCACGGACCCGAACCACTCCGCGAGTGCCCGCGCGGCGACCGGCCCGACGTGGCGGATGTTCAGGCTGACGAGGATGCGCCACAGGTCCTTGGTCTTCGCGCGGTTCAGCTCCGCGATGAGCGTCTCGGCAGCCGACGACGGGCCGAACACCGGGAAGTCCTTGCGGACACCGGCCGCGCGACGCTCGGCGGCGGTCGCGTCCTCGTAGCCCGGTGGGTAGACACGACGCACCACCTTCTGGAACGGCCGGACGACCTTGGCGCGCAGCACCGACCCGTCCGACGGCGAGACCTCGGCCGACTCTCCCCTCCCGTCGCTCGGCTTGGGCAGACCGGTTTCGGAGTCTCGGACGACCACCCGAATGGGGGCGAGCTGATCCACCGTCAGGCTGAAGAGCCCGGCCTCCGTGCGCAGCGGCGGCTCGGCCGGCTCGAGGGGCTGGGTGAGGGCAGCCGCGGTCACCTCTCCCAGCGCCTCGATGTCGAGTGCGCCGCGCGAGCCGATGTGCTCGACGCGCCCACGCACCTGCGCGGGGCAGGTTCGGGCGTTGGGACAGCGCAGGTCGACGTCGCCCTCCTTCATGGGCTGCAGCGGGGTGCCGCACTCGGGGCACACGCTCGGCATGACGAAGTCCTCGCGCGGATAACCGTCGTCGGCGGCCGCAGCCACGGGCCCGAGCACCTCCGGGATGACGTCACCCGCCTTGCGCAGCACGACCATGTCCCCGATCCGCACACCCTTGGCGCGCACCACGTCCTGGTTGTGCAGGGTGGCCTGGCGCACCGTGCTCCCGGCGACCAGGACGGGCTCCATCACCGCGTACGGCGTGGCCCGGCCGGTGCGGCCGATACCGACCTGGATGGCGAGCAGGCGGGTGTTGACCTCCTCGGGCGGGTACTTGTAGGCGATGGCCCACCGCGGTGCCCTGCTGGTCGCGCCGAGCCGACGCTGCAGCGCCAGCTCGTCGACCTTGATGACGATGCCGTCGAGCTCGTGCTCGATGTCGTGGCGGTGTTCGCCGTAGTAGGCGATCATCTCCTGCACGCCGTCGAGCCCCTGCACCACCCGGTTGTGCGGCGAGACAGGCACGCCCCACTGCGTGAACAGCTCGTAGGCGTGGGACTGGCGGTCCAGCTCGGTGTGCTCGCCCTCCTCCCACTGCAGCGCCCCCACGCCGTGGGCGTACATGCGCAGGTTCCGGCTCGCCGTCACGGCCGGGTCCTTCTGCCGCAGCGAGCCGGCGGCGGTGTTGCGCGGGTTGGCGTACGGCGCCAGCCCGGCGGCCACGAGCCCCTCGTTCAGCCGGATGAACTCCGCGACCTCCAGAAACACCTCGCCGCGGATCTCGATCAGGTGCGGATGCGTGGCCGGGTCGCCCCCCAGTCGCTGCGGCACCGTGGGCAGCGTCCGCACATTCGCCGTCACGTCCTCGCCCGTGCGCCCGTCCCCACGGGTCGCGGCGCGCACCAGCTCCCCGCGCTCGTAGAGCAGGGCGATGGCAAGACCGTCGATCTTGACCTCGCACAGGTACTCCAGCGGGGCCTCGGCCTCGAGCCCGAGATCGCGGTGCACGCGCGCGAACCACGCGACCAGGTCCGCCGCGCTGAACGCGTTGTCCAGGCTGAGCATCGGCTCGAGGTGGTCGACGGGGGCGAACTCCCGGGACACGGTGCCGCCGACCCGCTGCGTCGGGGAGTCCGGGGTGCGCAGCTCGGGATGAACGTCCTCGAGCTCCCCGAGCTCGCGCAGCAGCGCGTCGTACTCGGCGTCGGAGACCGTGGGGGCGTCCCGGACGTAGTAGGCGACCTG
>JBQGOU010000400.1:0-2768 GCA_052086865.1 Cellulomonadaceae bacterium | reverse complement strand
ACGTCGAGCTCCTTCTCCCAGAACGCCCGGATCACCTGGTCGAGCTGGTGCTCGGCGCGGACGGATCGCTCAAGGCCGAGCACGGCACGGGCCGGGTCATGGCGCCCTTTGTGCGGCGCCAGTACGGTGACGAGCTCTACGACGTCATGCGGCAGGTCAAGGAGCTGTTCGACCCGCGCGGGGTGCTCAACCCCGGGGTGCTGCTCGACGAGGACCCGCAGGCGCACCTCAAGCACATCAAGTCCGCACCCGAGGTCGAGCAGGAGGTGGACCGGTGCGTCGAGTGCGGCTACTGCGAACCGGTCTGCCCCAGCCGCGACCTCACCCTCACCCCGCGCCAGCGCATCGTGGCCAGGCGCGAGATCGCCAAGGCGCGCTCGCGCGGGGACGAGGGGCTCGCGGCCGAGCTCGAGCGGGACCACGACTACGAGAGCGTGCAGACCTGCGCGGCGGACGGCATGTGCCAGACGGCGTGTCCGGTGCTGATCAACACCGGTGACCTCGTCAAGCGGCTGCGTGCCGAGGACGCGGGCCCGGTGGTGCGCGCAAGCTGGGCCGCGGCGGCCGAGCACTGGGGCGCGGCAACCGCCGTCGGCTCTGCCGCGCTCACGGTCGCGGGGAAGGTGCCGTCCCGGCTCGTGCGCGGCCCCAACGAGCTGGCGAGACGCCTGCTGGGGGCCGACACTGTTCCGCTCTACTCCGCTGAGCTGCCGCGCGGCGGGCGGCGCCGCGCGCGGCCGGCACCGCGCCACCGGCCCGACGCCGTCTTCATGCCGGCGTGCGTGAATGCGATGTTCGGTCCGGCCTCCGGCGCGGACGGCGTGCAGCGTGCCCTCGAGCGGCTGTGCGAGCGTGCGGGCCTGACGCTGTTCGTCCCCCCGGACGTCGACGGGCTGTGCTGCGGTACGCCGTGGTCCTCCAAGGGCATGCGGGCTGGACACAGTGTGATGGGCGAGCGCACCGTGGCGTCCCTGCGCCGAGCCACCCGCGAGGGCACGGTCCCCGTCGTCTGCGACGCTTCCTCGTGCACCGAGGGCATCGTCACGTTCTTCCACGATCAGGTCGGTGCCACCGTGCAGATCGTCGATGCCGTGCAGTTTGTGGCGGACATGGTGCTGCCGCGGCTGCCCGAGGCGACGAAGGTGGACACTCTTGCCCTGCACCCCACGTGCTCGTCCACCCAGCTCGGACTGAACGAGGCGCTTGTGCGCGTGGCGCGCGCCGTGGCGCACGACGTGCGGATCCCGGACTCGTGGGGATGCTGCGGGTTCGCGGGCGACCGCGGCATGCTGCACCCCGAGCTGACAGCGTCTGCGACCGCCGAGCAGGCCGAGCAGGTCCGGCAGATGGACGCCGATCTGCATGCCTCGTGCAACCGGACTTGCGAGCTGGGCATGTCGCGCGCCACGGGCCGCACGTACCACCACGTGCTTGAGCTGCTCGAGGCGCGCACCCGGGCCTGACCAAGCGCAGGGGAGCTCGCCGCCGATCCGCTCTGGGGACCGTCGCAACCCCTGTGACCGGGGTCACTCGGGACCTTTGTCACAAACTTATATCGATGGGAGATGCCCGTCTGTTCATAGATTGACGGCAGTCCGGATGCGTGACTAGTCTCAACCTCACGGAGCCACGGAGGCTCCGCCCCCGAGGTGCCGAGAAGACGGCATCACGGGGACATTCGGACAGCGCAATGAGGCTACTGATGACCGACGAGCACGTCATCCTCGAGATGCGGGACATCGTCAAGGAGTTCCCGGGTGTCCGGGCACTCGACAACGTGACGATGGCCGTGCGGCGTGGCGACGTCCACGCGATCTGCGGCGAGAACGGGGCCGGCAAGTCCACCCTGATGAAGGTTCTGTCGGGGGTCTACCCCCACGGCACCTACTCCGGCGACATCATCTACCAGGGTGAGACCGTCGAGTTCAAGGACATCCGAGCCTCCGAGAAGGCCGGCATCGTCATCATCCACCAGGAGCTCGCCCTCATCCCCGAGCTCTCGGTCGTGGAGAACATCTTCCTCGGCAACGAGGTGGTGCGCGGCGGACTGATCGACTGGGACCAGGCGCGGCTGCAGACGCTCGACCTGCTGGCCCGCGTCGGCCTCGCCCTCGACCCGATGACGGCCATCAAGAACCTCAGCGTGGGCCAGCAGCAACTGGTCGAGATCGCCAAGGCCCTGTCCAAGGACGTCAAGCTCCTCATCCTCGACGAGCCGACGTCGGCCCTGAACGAGGACGACTCGGCGAACCTGCTCGACCTGATCCGCGGGCTGAAGTCCAAGAACATCACCTCGATCATGATCTCTCACAAGCTCAACGAGATCGCCGCCGTGTCCGATGCGGTGACGGTGATCCGCGACGGGCGCACGGTCGAGACCTACAAGGTCGAGGCGGGTCACGTCGACGAGGACCGCATCATCCGCGCGATGGTCGGCCGTTCGATCGAGAACCGTTACCCGGACCACACCCCGAACATCGGGGAGACGCTCTTCGAGGTGCGCAACTGGCGGGTCGAGCACCCGATCATCCCGGGCCGGCTGATCTGCAAGGACTCGAGCTTCACGGTCCGCCGTGGCGAGATCGTCGGCTTCGCCGGGCTCATGGGCGCCGGACGCACCGAGCTGGCTCGGTCCATCTTCGGGCGGTCCTTCGGCTCCTACCTGTCCGGTCAGGCCTTCCTGAACGGCAAGGAGATCAAGATGCCGACCGTGTCGTCGGCGATCCGCCACGGCGTGGCCTACGTTCCCGAGGACCGCAAGGTCCAGG
>JBQGOU010000399.1:0-2782 GCA_052086865.1 Cellulomonadaceae bacterium | reverse complement strand
TCACCGTGCGTCGTCGGCCACCGGGGGCCTACGTCGGCTTCGACGTCGAGGCGGCCCGCGAGGAGCGGATCGTTGCCCTGCGCAGCAACGTCCGCGCCTTCGTTCGTGCCGTGCTCGCCGACGACTGACCGCTGCGCCCCGGGCATGCGTGATGCAGGCCCGGGGCGCAGCGCGCCGCGGTCAGTGCGAGACAGGCACCTCGACACCCGGGGTGCGCTTGACGAAGAGGCCGAGGACGACGGCGGCGGTGGCGACGACGGCGCCGATCAGGAAGGCCGTGTGCACCCCGGCCGCCTGCGCGGTTACCGCGTCGGCGCCTGCTGCGACGCGGTTGGTGGTGACCGCCGCCATGGTGGCGACGAACAGCGCGGCCCCTGCGGCGCCGGCCACCTGCTGCACGGTCGAGACAGTCGCCGAGCCGTGTGCGTACAGGTGCGGGGGCAGGGAGCCAAGGCTCGAGGTGAACAACGGCGTGAACATCAGCGCCAGACCCGCGCTGAGGACGACGTGGGCGGCGAGCACCACGCCCCACGGCGTGCTGGGTCCCAGCACCAGCGCAAGCGTCCACAGGACGGCGGCGACGATGATCGTTCCGGGCACCAGCAGGGGCCGCGGCCCGAGCCGGTCGAAGGCGCGGCCCACCACTGGGGCGAGCAGACCCATCGTGAGCCCGCCGGGAAGCAGGAGCAGGCCGCTGTGCAGCACGCTCATGCCGAGGACGTTCTGCAGGTAGAGCGGCAGCAGGATGATGGTGCCGAACAGGGCCAGCATGGACACGACGAACAGCGCCACCGACACCGCGAACGTGCGGCTGGCGAACGTGCGCAGGTCGAGCAGCGCGCGGTCGGTGCGCTGGAGCACCAGCTGCCGGGTGACGAACGCTCCCAGCGCGATACCGCCGACGCACAGCGCGGTCACAAGCACCGTCGGGTCGCCATCGCCCGCGGACTCGCCGATGCTGGACAGGCCGTAGACCAGACCGCCGAAGCCGAGTGCGGACAGCACGATCGAGACCGGGTCGATCGGTGCGTTGCGCGGCTCGGTGACGTTCGGCATGAGCCGCGCGCCGAGCGCGAGCGCCGCCACCGCGATCGGCAGCACCAGCACGAACAGGAACCGCCAGCTGGCGACCTCGAGGACGAGCCCGGAGATGGTGGGTCCGATCGCGGGGGCGACCGAGATGACGATCGAGATGTTGCCCATCCGGCGGCCGCGGTGCTCGGCGGGCACGAGGGTCATCACCGTGGTCATCAGCAACGGCATGATGATCGCGGTTCCGGTCGCCTGGACGATGCGTCCGGCGAGCAGGATCTCGAAGCCCGGTGCCGCGGCGCTGATGGCGGTGCCCGCGGTGAACAGGGACATCGCGGCGATGAACAGCGTGCGTGTGGGGAAGCGTTGGATCAGGAAGCCGGTGGTGGGGATCACCACGGCCATGGTCAGCATGAAGGCGGTGGTCAGCCACTGCGCGGAGACTGCCGAGATCTCCAGCTCGGTCATGAGCCGGGGGATCGCGACACCCATGATCGTCTCGTTGAGGATCACCACGAAGGCCGAGACCAGCAGGAGCCGGATGGCCAGCGCGTCGCGGCGGGCCAGCGCGCCGTCGTCGGTCTGGGCCTGGGGCGAGGCGGTGCGCAGCTCGGACATGAGCTCTCCCTGCGGGGTAGTCGTCGATCTTGATGAATCGATCTCGAAGAAGTGTGGGCTCTCGGCGTGTGCATCACGGCCGTTGCTCCGTGCGCCTACGTCATTGAGTCGCTCAGCGAATCACTGACGTGGGCGTCGGGGCGAAGGTGCCATCTTCACCCATGTCTTGCGAGGGAGCGAGCCGTTTTCGCTACGGGCGCGACGCGCCGGCGTCGAACTGGCCGACGAGCGAGCGCAGCAGATTGGCGAGCCGGGTGCTGTCGGCGTCGTCGATCGGTGCGAGCAGGCTCGACTCGACGGCGAGCAGGTCCGCCATGGCCGCGTCCACGCGGGCCAGGCCCAGCTCGGTCAGGCAGACCAGGACCCCGCGGCGATCGTCCGGGGAGGGCATGCGCTGGACGAGGCCGTGCGCGGCCAGCCGATCGATGCGGTTCGTCATCGTGCCGCTCGTGACGAGCGTCTGGGTGAGCAGGGCGCCGGGGGAGAGCCGGTAGGGCGCGCCCGCACGGCGCAGCGCGGAGAGCACGTCGAACTCCCACGGCTCGAGCTCGTGGCGGGCAAAAGCTCCGCGGCGGGCAAGGTCGAGGTGACGCGCCAGGCGCGAGACCCGGGACAGCACCGTCAGGGGCGCAACATCAAGATCGGGCCGTTCGCGCCGCCAGGCCGCGACGATGCGGTCGACCTCGTCGGGTGCGGGGGTGGGCTGCTCGGACATGCTCCGAGATTACTCGTCGTCAAGAGTCTTGACGCGCGGGGTATCCAGGCGCGGCGCTGTCCGCTCAGCCGCGCAGGACCTCCCGGAGCGGCACGCGGGCACCCGTGCGGGTGATCGCCCGCTCGTACACGCGCCCACCCACGAGCACCAGAACGGCGACGAGAAGGACGCTCAGACCCAGCGTCAGAGCGATCTCCCATCCGGGAGCGACGCCCATTGCGATGCGCACCGGCATCAGGATGGGGGAGAACAGCGGGATCAGGGAGAGCACGGTGACCAGGGTGTTGTCCGGGTCCCACGGCGCAACGGACACGGCGATGATGTACGGAATCATCAGGAGCATGATCACCGGCGTGATCACGTTGCCCACATCCTCCTGACGCGAGACCAGCGCCGAGAGCGCGCCGAGGAGGGTGG
>JBQGOU010000398.1:0-2791 GCA_052086865.1 Cellulomonadaceae bacterium | reverse complement strand
GCCGACCGGCAACGTGCCGCGCCGGGTCGACGGGTGCGCGCGTCACCGGGCCGACGCTGCGCCGCCTGGACGACGTTTCACGTGAAACGGCCATCCATCAGTCCGCGGGATGCACCTCGACGTAGCGCTCGGGGTCCACCCCGTGCGAGTCGCTGCGAAGTCCGGCCGCGGTCACGACGTCGTGCACGACCTTACGCTCGAAGGCGTTCATGGGCGGCAGCGCTCGCGCCGCACCCGACTGCCGCACCGCAGAGATGGTCTCCTCGGCCAGCGCTGCCAGCTCGGTGCGGCGCCCCTGCCGGTAGCCGGCCACGTCCAGCATCAACCGGCTACGCTCACCGGTCCGGGTCTGCACAGCCAGGCGCGTGAGCTCCTGGAGCGCGTCGAGAACCTCGCCGTCCGTACCGACCAGGCGCTGCAGACCCTGCGGCTCGTCCGCAACGACGTCCACGGTCGCCCGCCCGTGCTCGATGTCCATGTCGATCTCGCCGTCCAGATCGGCGATGTCCAGGAGCTCCTCGAGGTAGTCGGCGGCAATCTCGCCCTCCTCCTCGAGGTGCGAGGCGGCCGAGCGCTCCGTCGGCGCGTCGAGACGATCAGACGGACTGGTCACGGGGTACTCCTGAGCATGAGACGGGGTGGTTAGGACCATGATGTCACTTGCGCTTCTTCTTCTTGCGCTTCTTGGACGTCGGCTGCTGACGCTGACCGGTTGCTGTCGGCTTGTCCTCGGCCGGTGCATCAGGCGACTCGGTCTGCGGGACGATGCCCTTGGCCGCGTCCTTCGCGCGCTTCTTCTCCTCGAGGCGCTTGGCTGCCTCCGAGCCCGGGGTCGGCATCTTGCGGATCGTGTAGAACTGCTGGCCCATGGACCACAGGTTCGACACCGTCCAGTAGACCAGGACACCGATCGGGAAGTTGACGCCCGAGACCGCGAACACCACGGGAAGGATGTACATCATGTTCTTCTGCATCGCGGCCGTGGGGCCCTCGAGCGCGGCCGGCGGCATGTTCTTCATGGTCAGCTGACGCTGGGTGAAGAACTGCGTCGCGGACATCGCGAGAATGAGCACCGCGGTGATGATCTTGACCGACGTGGTGTCCGAGTTCAGGAACGTCTCGGACAGCGGCGCACCGAAGAACCGGGCACCCAGGATCTCCTGCGCCATGGCCTGGTCGATCGGACCGATCGCCGTGTGGTCGCCGCTGGCCAGCTGCGGAATCCCGTTGAGCACCCGGAACAGCGCGAAGAAAATCGGCATCTGCAGCAGCAGCGGCATGCACGAGGAGAAGGGAGTGGTCTTGTGCTCCTTGTAGAGCGCCTGCATCTCCCGGGCCATCGCCTCACGAGACGCCGGGTCCTTGCGGTTCGCATACTTCGCCTGCAGCTTCTTCATGTCCGGCGCCAGCAGCTGCATGCCTCGCGACGCCCGGATCTGCTTGAAGAACAGCGGGATCAGCAGCGTCCTGATCACGAGCGTGAGCCCCACGATCGACAGCACCCAGGTCACACCGCTGTGCTCGGGCAGGCCGATCATGGCGAGCAGCTCGTGGAACCCGTACATGATCCACGCGACCACCCACTGGATGGGAAGCAGGATGTCGGCGATCGAGTTCATCTCAGGCGTGCTCCCTCGAGCTGAGTTCTGACGGGGCGGCGGCGGCCACCCGGGGTTCGTGGTGCGGGGCGTCGGTGCCCGAGGCTACCGGTCCGGTGCCGGGAACGTCGTCCACGCCTCCCAGGCTCCAAGGATTGCACCGCAGCAGGCGCCAGACGGCAAGCCCGGACCCGCGGATCAGCCCGTGCTGCCGCACCGCGCGGACCGCGTACTCCGAGCACGTGGGGTAGTAGCGGCAGGTGGGCCCGGTCATGGGGGACACCACGAGCTGGTACACCCGCAGCAGCGTCACCAGGATGCGCGCCGGCAGCGTTGTCAGCCTGTCCCAGCCGCCGGTGCCGGCCCGGGCGCTCATCGGTCCGCCGTCCGCGTCGCCGCACCGATCGCCCGACCCAGGGCACGGTCGACATCCTGCTCGAGCGCCGCATAGGAGGCGCCACCGGCCGCCGGCAGGGCGCGCACCACCATGTGCGAGCCCGTGGGAGCCGCGACCAGCCGGGACCGCATGATCTCGCGGAGCCTTCTCTTGACCAGGTTCCGGGTCACCGCGTTGCCCACGGCCCTGGATACGACAAGACCGACCATGGTGGCTCCGTCCCCCGCTCGGGGGCGGAGGTGAACCACCACGGTCGATCGTCCTGCGCGCAGACCGCGACGAACGGTCTTGCCGAAGTCGTCCGACCGACGCAACCGGTGCGCCGCGGGCAGCACCGTCAGGCGGAGAGCTCGGAACGACCCTTGCGCCGACGGGCAGCGAGGATCGCGCGACCGGCGCGCGTGCGCATCCGAAGTCGGAAACCATGGGTCTTGGCCCGACGCCGGTTGTTCGGCTGGAAGGTCCGCTTGCTCACGAGTAACTCCAAGAACGTTGGTGAAGAACGACCGCATGGCACTTCACGCGGAGGACGGTGCGTCCGTGCCGAGGCGTGCGAGAGCACGGCGGATCGGCTGTCCGACGTTACGCGCTCCGAAGGGCATCGGTCAAACGGGACAGCCCACGACACTCCAGCATGCCTCGTCGCGCCGCCTGCTGTGCGGTAGACACGCCGAGCCGCCACTGTCCCAGACCTCGCGGGACCCGCGGAACGCCGTGCTCGGTGAAGTACACCACATCGAGATCCACACGTTCCCACAGGTTGTGGACAAGTGTGTGGATCACCAGTTCGCATGAC
>JBQGOU010000397.1:0-2799 GCA_052086865.1 Cellulomonadaceae bacterium | reverse complement strand
CGCTGGGCGAGACCGGCGTGGTGGGCACCACGCTCGGCGACCTGGTCCCCGGGCTACAGGCTCGCGCGGAGGACTCCGGTGCGGTGGCACGGCTCAAGGGTGACCTGGGCTTCGTCGCCATCCTCCGCCGAGCCGTTCGAGCCCGCCAACGGGTACCCGAACGCGACGTCGCCGTGGTGATCGACGGCACCGAGCTCACCATTCGGCGCGACGACGTGGCCGAGGCCATCGCCAAGGCACGCCGCACGCACAAGCCCCACAACCTCGCCAGAATCGTGTTCGTCCGCGACATGCTGAACCGTCTGGCGGCCCAGTTCTCGGCCCTGCAGCCGTATGAGATCGAGGCTGGGGACCGCGGCGAGGTCCTCGAGGAGCTACGCAGCAACCGTGATGTGCGCATCACCCTGAACCTTGCCTGGATGCCGCTGACGCCACAGCGGCTCGTGGAGGACCTGTTCACCAAGCCGTACCGGCTGGCCCAGGCGGCACCCGAGCTCTCGCAGCGCGACCGCGCCGCGCTGGCCCGCGAACGTGGCAGCGCCTGGACCGTGGCCGACGTCCCACTGATCGACGAGGCCGCCGAGCTGCTCGGGGAGGACGACCAGGCCGCGCGTGCGGAGGCCAGGGCCGAACGCTCGCGCCGCAGCGCGGAGCTCGACTACGCCCAGCAGGTGCTCGAGAGCTCGGGAGCGGGTGCACTCGTCTCGGCGGAGCTGCTCGCGGACCGATTCGCCTCCCGAGGTCCGTCACTGACCACGGCCGAGCGCGCGGCGAGCGACCGGTCCTGGACCTACGGTCACGTCGTGGTCGACGAGGCCCAGGAGCTGTCGGCCATGGCGTGGCGAGCGCTGCTGCGCCGCTGCCCGACCCAGTCGCTGACCATCGTCGGCGACGTCGCCCAGACCTCGAACCTGGCCGGCGCGCGCTCGTGGTCCGCGATGCTCGGGTCTGTGCTGCGCCCCGGGTGGCGCACCGCCGAGCTCACGGTCAACTACCGCACACCTGCGGTGATCGCCGCCACCGCGCAGGCTGTGGCGTCGGACGCCGGGCTACCGATCTCGACGGTCGCCTCGGCGCGCGACGTCCCGGACGCCCTGTCGGTGCGCCATCTGGCCGGCGAGCAGATGCTCGCCGGCATCGTGGAGACCGCGGCGGTGCTCGCCCACGCAACCGTGGGTCCGGACGGTTCCGGCCGCGTAGCCGTCATCGCCCCGGCCGCGCGCACCGCGGCGATCCGCGCGGCGTTGCTCCCCCGGCTCGGGGACCTGCTGAGCGCCGATCGGGCAGGCGACGCGCCCGTGTCCGTGCTCACGGCGCGCGAGGCGAAGGGTCTCGAGTACGACGCCGTTCTCCTGGTCGAGCCCGCGGAGCTGGCGACAGCCTCCGACCTGTACGTCGCCATGACCCGGCCGACGCGTCGGCTCGAGGTGCTCTGGTCCCACGACCTGCCGGCCGGGCTCGATCCCGTCGTCGACGGCTCGAGCGGACACGACCCGGCGATCAGCACAGCACACTGACGTCCGCACTACGGACCGGATCGACCCGCACGGGCGCCGAGGAGCACCATGGGGACGTGCTCAAAGCCCTCTTGCTCGAGAACCTCCACCCGTTGGCCACGACGATCCTGCAGGCGCAGGGCATCGAGGTCGAGACCCGTACCGGCGCGCTGGACGAGCCCGAGCTGATCGAAGCGCTCGACGGCGTCCACCTCCTGGGCATCCGCTCCAAGACCAACGTCAGCCGCACGGTGATCGAGAACGCGCCGGACCTGATGTCCATCGGCGCGTTCTGCATCGGCACCAACCAGATCGACCTGCACTCGGCTGCGGAACACGGCGTGGTGGCGTTCAACGCCCCGTTCTCCAACACCCGCTCTGTGGTCGAGGTCGTCCTCTCGCACATCATCTCGCTGACGCGCCGGGTGCCGGTGTTCAACACGGACATGCACGCCGGGGTCTGGAACAAGTCCGCGATCGGCGCCCACGAGGTCCGCGGTCGTACGCTCGGCATCGTCGGATACGGCAACATCGGCACACAGCTGTCGGTGCTGGCCGAGAACCTGGGCATGTCGGTCGTCTTCTACGACATCGAGGAGAAGCTTGCGCTCGGCAACGCGCGCCGGGTGCGCTCGATGGATGAGCTGCTGGCGACGGCCGACGTCGTCACGCTGCACGTCGACGGACGCGCGGGCAACGCCGGACTGTTCGGTGCGGAGCAGATCGAGAAGATGCGCCCCGGAGCGATCTTCATCAACCTCTCGCGTGGCTTCGTCGTCGACACGGCCGCGCTTCGTGACGCCATCGCCTCGGGCCGGATCGCGGGCGCCGCCATCGACGTGTTCCCGATCGAGCCGAAGCGCAAGGGCGACCCGTTCACCTCAGATCTGCAGGGTCTCCCCAATGTGATCCTCACGCCCCACACGGGCGGCTCGACCGAGGAGGCACAGGAGGCCATCGGCCAGTTCGTCGCCGCCAAGCTCCGCGACTATCTGATCACGGGTTCGACCACGCTCAGCGTGAATGCCCCGAACCTCGCGCTGGCCCGCCAGCCCGGGATCCACCGCCTGGCGCACCTGCACCAGAACACCCCGGGTGTGCTCGCCGCCGTGAACCACCGCCTGGCCGAGCACGGCGTGAACATCGAGGGTCAGCTGCTCGCAACCCGCGGGGACATCGGCTACGTGGTCACCGACACGGGCACCGCCTTCTCGGACGAGCTCGTCGCACAGCTGCGGGCCATGCCCCAGACGATCCGTCTCAGGGTTCTGGGCGACTAGGCCGGGGCCCAGGGCGACGCGGC
>JBQGOU010000396.1:0-2801 GCA_052086865.1 Cellulomonadaceae bacterium | reverse complement strand
GCAACGACGCAGGCGGGGACTTCGGGGTCTCCCGGGGGGTGCCCGTCACCTTCGCGCTGACCTCCGAGGACGCGTTGCGCCTCGCCTACGTGGAGAGCTTCTCGGTGAAGCTACGCCTCGCGCTGCGTGGTGCAGGCGACGAGCAGGAGCTTCCGGAGAACGAACGCGTCTTCCCGGCCGTCACGATTCCTGAGGAGGGCTGATGACTGTCAAGGTCGTCCTGGTCGCCAGCGACCCCACGCGCCGCGACCGCCTGGCGCACGTGCTGTCCGAGGCAAGCACCGTCGAGCTCGTGCAGTCCGTGGGTGACCTGCACGGCGTGAGTGTGGCGCTCGAGAACGAGCCCGAGCTGGGCGTCGTGATCGTCGACGCCGACCTCGACCAGGGCAACGGGCACGGCGTGGCGCGTTCCGTAAGCGCTGCGTGGCCGCTGCTGGGCCTCGTCATGCTGGTCGACCAGGCCGGGCGCGCGGAGTTCGGTGCCGCGATGGATGTGGGAGCCCGCTCCGTCATCGCCGTGTCCTCGAGCCTCGACGAGATCGTCTCGCGGCTGGAATCGGTGGCCGGGTGGTCACGCGCAGCGCGTGAGTCGGTCGGTGCCGAGCTCTCGGGCGGCCGTAGTGGTCGCGTCGTCGCCGTCGCCGGGGCCAAGGGCGGCGTGGGCACGTCGGTGATCGCCCTGCTGCTCGCCCAGGCCTCGGTGGGTGTCCGCAACGTAACCGTCGTCGACTTCGACCTCGGGTCCGGTGACCTCGCCGCGTATGCGGGCGTACGGACCCGGCGCTCCGTGGTCGACCTGGTCGACCTCGCGAGCGAGGTGACCGGCAGGGTGCTGCGGGAGACCTCTTACGAGCTCGAGCCGGGCCTGCGTCTGCTGCCGGCGCCCAACGACGGGGAGCAGAGCGAGGCGATGACCGCCGCAGCAGCCCGGTCGATCGTGGCCGCGCTGCGCTTCGACTCCGACCTGGCCGTCATCGACCTGGGGGACCACCTGGACGAGGCCCGCGCCACCGTGCTCGAGTACGCGGACTCCGTGCTCCTGGTCACCACCCCGGATCTGCCGTCCCTGCGTGCCACGCGCCGGGCCCTGCAGCAGTGGGAGCGACTGTCCGTGCGTGCGCCGGCGCGGGTGGACGTGGTGCTCAACCGCCGCACCTCCAAGGACGAGGTGACCCGGCAGGTCGCGGAGCGCATCATCGAGCACCCCCTGGCCCAGACCGTCCCCGACGGCGGAACGGCCTTCGAGTCCGCCATGAACACCGCCACGGTCCTCGAGACCGCGACACCGGTGCGCAACGCGCTCGCCGGGTTCGTGACCCGTGAGGCGGAACGGGCGGCCCCCGCGCCGGTGGCGGCGGCCGACTCCCCCGAGCAGATCGTTGCCAGCTCACGCAGCCAGCGCCGGGGGCGCCGCCGTGGCAGGCAGCCGGCAGACTCGGGCCAGGCCTCCGTCGAGCTTCCGGTCGTCATCGCCCTCGGGCTCGTGCTCGTCCTGTTGTGCGCCCAGGCGATCGCCTGGGCCGGTGGGGTGATGGTGGCGCGCAGCGCCGCGCAGGGAGGGGCGCGCACCGTCGGGATCGCGCAGTACTACGACCACACGGTGGTGCAGGCCGCCCGCACCGAGGCGCTGGACGGCATGCCGGGGATCTGGCGGGACCAGGCCCAGGTCGACGTCGGGCCGCGATCCGTCAGCGTCGTGGTCCGCACGCCCACGATCATCCCGGGCCTGCACCTGTCCTCGAGCGCCGATGCGGCTGTCTACCGGGAGCGGGGGTGAGTATCGTGCGCGCACGAGTCCGTGACCAGGGTCAGGTCGCCATCGAGCTGATCGGCGTCGTGGTGCTCCTGGTCATCGTCGCCGTGGTGTGCGTTCAGGGCGTGGCCGTCGCGCAGATCGGATCCGTGGCCCAGGAGGCCGCACGCGACGGCGCCCGGGCGCTCAGCCAGGATCGGGACTACCGGTCCGCGGTGGATGCCAAGCTTCCCGACACCGCGCAGGTGCGCGACCTGCGCGGCGAGACCAGCGCATCGGCGGCCCATGTCGAGCTGACGGTGAGCATCCCCGTCGGCCTGGGGCCCTGGACGTTCCATGACGTCACGGTCACACGCCAGGCCGAGTTCCCGAGGAGTTGAGATGTCCCTGCTCGACCGCGTGAGCCGTTCCGAACGGGGCGATGAGGAGCTCAACCTCATCAACGTCTACCGCGAGCGACTTCTGGAGGAGATCGACCTCGACGAGCTCGCCCGCCTCAACCCGACGCAGCGGCGAGCTCGCCTGGAACGCATGCTCGCCATGATCCTGTCGGTCGACGGTCCGGTGCTCGCCGCGCGGGAGCGGACCAGCCTCATCCAGCGGGTGGTCGACGACGCACTGGGTCTCGGTGTGCTCGAGCCCCTGCTGGCCGACGAGTCCGTGACCGAGATCATGGTCAACGGCCCCCACGACGTCTTCGTGGAACGGCGGGGAAAGGTCGAACGGGTTCCGACGACGTTCGCCTCCCTGGACCAGCTCAACCAGACGATCGACCGCATCGTCTCCACCGTCAACCGTCGCGTGGACGAGTCCTCGCCCATGGTCGACGCTCGCCTGCCGACGGGCGAGCGCGTCAACGTGATCATCCCGCCGCTGGCGCTCGACGGACCGACGATCACCATCCGCCGCTTCCCGACCCCCTTCCGGCTCGGGGAGCTCGCCGCCAAGGGCAGCCTCGACGAGCGCACGGCACAGGTGCTGGGGGCGTGTGTGCGCGCCGGCCTGAACGTCTTGATCTCGGGCGGCACCGGCACCGGCAAGACGACGC
>JBQGOU010000395.1:0-2804 GCA_052086865.1 Cellulomonadaceae bacterium | reverse complement strand
GGGCGATGTGGAACGCCTCGGCGATCGTGCGCGGGATGTCCGCGGGATCGGTGACGAGGTAGTTGTGCTTGGACACCGGCATGGTGATGCCGAGGATGTCCGCCTCCTGGAAGGCGTCGGTGCCGATGAAGGAGGCACCGACCTGGCCCGTGATCGCGACCATCGGAATCGAGTCCATGTTCGCGTCCGCAATCGGTGTGACGAGGTTGGTCGCACCGGGACCTGAGGTCGCCATGCAGACCCCGACCTTGCCGGAGGCCTGTGCGTATCCCGTGGCCGCGTGCCCCCCGCCCTGCTCGTGGCGCACGAGGATGTGTCGCAGCCTCGTGGAGTCCATCAACGGGTCGTAGGTCGGCAGGATGGCGCCGCCCGGGATGCCGAAGATCGTGTCGACCCCCGCCTCCTCGAGGGAGCGCACGATGGCCTGGGCGCCGGTGACGTCCTCGGTGATGCGTGGCGTGCTGTGGTGGTCCCCGGCGCCACGCGGCGTTGCGCGGGCAGGGGCTGGTTTGGGTGGCACCGGGCTCGGAGCGGGTGCCGCACCGCTCCGGGCGGGTGCCGGGTGGTGGCCCTGGACCATCGGATTACTCCCTGGCGTCGTTGCAGTGACGGCGTGAGATCGACCGTCGCCTGCCGGTGCGGTGTCGTGGTCGGAATGCCTCATGGTGGTGAGTCACGTCCCTCGTGGTCGAAGAGTGCTGTGGCACAAAAAAACCCCTGCCGCCCGGATGAGGGCTCGAGGGGTCAGCGCGTCGTCAGAGGTGGGTGGCCTCAGACAACGCGCCCGCTAAGTACTACGAGGAACTTCTGCACGCCTTGCACTGTACGCCTCAGTTCACCTGGATGTCACATGCGTGAGCATGCGGTCTCACGGGCTAAGACTGCCGCAGTCGGGCGACGCGGCTATGCTCTGGCCAGCCGACCATGACCCCCTCGACCAGGAGGAAGGAGCCCCGTGACCACGGACGATGCCTGGGCACCCCCGCCGCGGCCGAGCACCCCTGCCCCCGACGTCCCGGCAGGCGCCGCATCCGCCCCCGTACCGCGCGTCGACGGCTACGTCGACCTCGCCGAGGTCGCCCGGGGCGGGGACTCCATCGTCTACCGCGCCCGCGAGGAGGGCATCGACCGGGCCGTCGCGATCAAGGTGATCGCCGTCGCCGACGACGCGTCCCGGGCCCGGTTCGCCCGCGAGCTCGAGATCACGGTGCGGCTGGGGCGCCAGCACCCCCACGTCGTCACCGTGCTGGCGACGACGACGACCCACGACGGGTCGCCGTGCCTGGTGATGGACTTCCACGATCTGGGCTCGCTGCACGACCGGGTGCGTGCCACGGGCCCGCTCGCCGTCTCGGAGGTGGTGGCCGCGGGCACCGCGGCGGCGGACGCCCTCGCCTTCGCACATGCGCAGGGAGTTCTGCACCGCGACGTCAAACCCCAGAACATCCTGCTCCTGCCCACCTCCTACGTGCTCACCGACTTCGGCATCGCCCGCCTGGCCGACGCCGGCCACACCGGCACCCTCGACCGTTTCAGCTACCGGCACGCCTCGCCACAGGTGCTCGACGGCGCCCCGCCCACCGCGGCCGACGACGTCTGGTCGCTCGGCTCGACGCTGTTCACCCTGCTGGAGGGCCGTGCCCCGTTCGCCTCCGACGACGCGGACCAGGACACCGCGCTCGCCTACCTGCGCCGGGTCAGAACCGGCGCGCGCCGGCCTGTTACCCGCACCGACGCGCCCGCCGAGCTGATCGGGGTGATCGAGGACTGCCTCACCCCCGACCGGGAGCAGCGCACCGTGACGGCCGCACAGGTCCGGGACCGGCTGCGCGCGGCGCGCACCGAGGACCGCTCCTGGCAGCCCGCCGAACCGGGCCCGGCGCCGAGCGAACACGCTCCGGCCCCCGTCGCACACGCCCCGGGCACGGGTACGGACGCGGACAGGGACACGGACACACCGACCCCGAGTGCACCGGCCCCGTCGTCGGGCGCCGCCGCATCGGGCTGGGAGGATGCCGGCCGGGCGACGCCCTCGGTCGTCGCGCCCTCGGCTCTGGCCCATCTGAGCGCGGCGCCGGCCGATTCCGAGGAGCACACCTCCCTGCGCCCGGCGGGCAGCCACGCAGGCAGCCCGGCGGATCCCTCCGCGCACCCTTCGGCCGGTGCGCCGCGCCAGACCCCGCCCGCGTCCGACCAGACGACACCGCGCCCGCGGCGGCTCGCACGGGTGCTGTCCTTCGTGCTGGGAGCCCTGGTCGTGGGCGCCATCGTCGGCGTGGGCACAGCGCTCCTCTCGCGCGACCGGACGCCGCAGGACACGCCGGTCGCGACGACGAGCCCCCCGGCGGTCGAGGTGCCGACCACGGACGGCCCGCTGCCGGACCAGGACGAGGACCTGCAGGCGCTGACCAGCAACCCGGAGCTCGAGCCGCAGCAGGTCGTGGCTGTCGACGACGGCACCTCGATCCTGCTCACGTGGCACGACCCGAGCGGCGGCGAGACCGCGACCATCGTGGTCGACCCGAGCGTGGACCCGCCGCGCGCTCTGTCGCATATCCCGGCGGGCACGACGCGCTTCCGCCTCGAGGGCGTCGACCCCGATGCCGCCGAGGTCTGCGTCGTGCTCGTGGCCTGGCGCCTCAGCGACGACGACGTCGGGCTGTCCGAAACCACCTGCGTGACCCGCTGAGCGCACGCGGGGCAAACCACCACGCGGCGCGCCGGCGCCAGGGCGAGCCCCGGCGCAGCCGCCGGGCGGTGTCGCACGCCCGGTCCCATGCGGCCCCGTCCGCCTCGGTCTGTTG
>JBQGOU010000394.1:1755-2812 GCA_052086865.1 Cellulomonadaceae bacterium | reverse complement strand
GCAGTCTGCCGGGTCGGGCGGTCGCGATCCAGGCGGGTGCCGGATGATGCGACCAAGTCACGGTGGCGGTTGCGCGAGTCGGCGAAGTCGCGATGCCAGCCGAAGGGCGCGGAGCCGTCCTGTTCGGGGTCGTAGGCGCAGAGCCAATGCAGATGCAAGGCGCTGAGTTCCCACAGCAGTTCGTCATGGCGGTGCCAGAACGGCGGTATCACCGAGGCGGGGAGCCCGTAGGTGCGGCGCAGGGTCTCGACCCAGCGGTTCAGCTCGAACCATTCGGCTTCGAGGGCGTCTGCGCTGAGCAGGTGCCAGTTCACCGGGTTCGGTGGGCCGGCCTGATCTTGGGTAGGCAGGGTGTACTCGTCGTCGATGTCGGTGTCGTCCGCGAGGTCTTCCGGGAGCACGCCGACGGTGTCGGCCTCAGATGGTGAGGGGTCACGGGGTGAATCGGTCATGGCTGCCTCACATGCCCATCGCTGGCGCCGAGGACGAGCGGGTGGGCTCGGTCGACTCGAATCCGACAGTGGTGCGTTCGCTCACGCCGCGTCGTGGGGTGCGATCGACCTGGTAGCGGGTGCGCGCGACATCGTGTCCGATCCGCTTGGCGACGAATTCTTCTTCGCCTTCGACCATCGTCCCGTCGCGCTCGTACTCAGGCGTACGTGTGTATCCCTCCGCGAGGAACTTGTCTCCCTTGGCGAATCGATCATGGGCATGCTGTGCGGAACGACCGAACATCACCATGTTGTGGAACGTCGTCTCCAGCTCGGTGAACGATCCATCGGCTTCGCGACGGTAATGCTCCTGCCCGAACCGGGCATAGAACCTGGCGTCACCCTTCGCGGTCTCGCTCAACTGGGGGTCGGAGGCGATGAAGCCCGATACCGAGGTCTGCGTGTGCATGGACATGGCGTCCTCCTGCGCTCGGGCAGCCATCCGGTGATGGCCGCTGTGGCAGGCAGGTGCACCAATGGAATCGCAGGTCGCCGGCTACTCGGCGCTGGCGCTGGAGCTGGGGAGTTCGAGCAGGGCTTCGATCTGCTTCCGGTCGGTCTTCAGC
>JBQGOU010000394.1:0-1732 GCA_052086865.1 Cellulomonadaceae bacterium | reverse complement strand
GGTGACGATCGGTGGTGCGGCGCGCAGCAGGGTGATGGCGGTGCCGAACGGGAGGCGTCGGATGCGGTCGGGTGGGAAGATCGCGATCCGGCGGACCGAGCGTTGGCTGGAGCGGGAGCCGTGGTCGCCGAGTGTCACTGTGTCGGTGAGGTCGTCGCGTTCCCCGATCAGCGTGGACAGGTCCTGAAGGTCTTTGCTGTTGCTCGCGCCGCCGAGGATGATCTTCACGATCGAGGCGTCCCAGATCGCCCCTGCCTGGTTCTCCGACCACTTGTCGCGGGCTTGAGCGAGGGATTGCAAGACGGGCATGGTCGTGATCCCGGTGCCGCCGCCTTCGGCCATCAACGTCGGCAGGCTGGGTAGTGGTGCGAGGTTCCCGATCTCGTCCAGCGCGAGCAGCATCGGCGGATCAAGCCGCGCGCCCGGCGATCGTGCGGCGAGACGCCGCGCGGTCTCGACGAGGTCTTCGACGAGTGCGGCGACGAGGGCAGCGGACGCGCCGGCTCCGGCACCGGTGGCCAGCAGGTAGAGGGTTCCCTTGTTGCGGATGAAGGTTTCGGGGTCGAAGCTCTCGCCCTCGGCGGGTGAGACGGCATCGAGCACCCGCGGGTCAGCGAGTGCGTTGAGGGCGAGGGAGACGCCTTGCCAGATGGAGTCTCGGGTGCGGGGGTCGGCGTCGAGCATGGATTCCAGTGAGTCAGCCCACCCGGTCGCCGCATTCGGGTTGCTGGTGAGGATGGCGACGGCCTCATGGGCGGCGGTCGGGTCGAGCGTCCACCGGAACAACTCCGCCGGTGACCGATGATCGAGCGCGGCCGCGTGGAGCAGCGATTGGAGTGCGGTGCGGGTTTTGCCTTCCCAGAATCCGCCGGACTCGACCCCGCCCGCGGACAGGCCGGTGGCGGAGGCGAGGCCGGTGGCGCGGATCATCGCCGTCAACGGGTCCTCACAACCCCGGACGGGTGACCAGCGCATCCCTGCTGGGACGCCTTCGGCGAGATGCTGCGGGTCGAACACCGCGACCGGGCCGATCTTCTCCCTGGCGCGGAGGGTGGCGGTGAGGTTGTCGGGTCGGGTGCTGGTGGTGACGACGGCGCCGGGGGCGTCGAGGATCGCCGGGATCACGACGTGCAGGCCTTTGCCGGAGCGGGGTGGGCCGATCAGCAGCAGCGAGTCCTCCACCGACGCCCACACGGGTCGGCCCTTCGATGTCCCGAGCCGGTACCCGACATCCACCGCCGCCGGGTTCTCCAGCGACGGGCGCAGGCTTCCGGCGCGGCGCAGCAGCGCGGCCTCAGAGGCGGTGGTCTGGACATCGTGGCGGGTCGCGACCCCGGCCGCGCGCCTGGGGTCGAGTTCCACCTGGCGGGTGTGGCGGCGCAGCCGCATCCAGCCCCACCCCACCCCGACACCGAGCACGGCGAGGAGCAGGGCGGTGATGATCCAGTAGACGACCGGGTTCAGCCCCGGCGCCGCCAACGCGGCACCGGGGTCGCCGGGGCGGAACAGCACCCCAACGCCGGCGCCCGGCCCGGAGGTGGGCTGGTCTGTGCCGGTGAGGAACGCGGTGACGGAGCCGGCGGCGCGCAGGATCAGGGCGAGGCCGAACAGGGCGACCAGGCCGATCATGAGCGTGTTGGTCAGCTCGTCACCGAAGCTGCCGGCCTGCCGCCCCTGCGGACTACTCACGACGGGCCCCGGGTGAGGATCGTGCCTGAGACGTGCCCGACCA
>JBQGOU010000393.1:0-2817 GCA_052086865.1 Cellulomonadaceae bacterium | reverse complement strand
TCGGCGCGCTCGAGACGGTGCGCCTCGTCGCCGCCCAGGTGCAGGAACCGTCCGTGCGTGCGCCGGGCGAGCTCGCCGACGGTGTCCTCGACGAAGTCCCAGGTGGCGCTCGCGGTCAGGTGCACGTGGCTGAAGCCGACCTCGATGCCCGTGTACGGCTCGCGCGGCGCGCCGTCCGGACTCAGCTCGGGACAGGCGAGCATCGCGGCGTGGCTGTGCCCCGGCAGGTCGATCTCCGGGACGATTTCGAGGTGGCGCTCGGTGGCGTAGCGCTGCAGATTCTCGTAGTCGGCGATGGTGAGGAAGCCGCCCGCGTCGCCTCCGACGGCGGTTGCGGCTGCGCGCTGCGTCAGCGCGGGGCGGCTCGTCATCTCCAGGCGCCAGCCCTGGTCGTCCGTCAGGTGCAGGTGCAGCCGGTTGGCCTTGTAGGTCGAGACGAGGTCGATCAGGTGCTTAAGCTCCGGAACGCCGAAGAAGTGCCTGACCAGGTCGATCATGAAGCCGCGCACCGGGTATGCGGGGCCGTCGGCGACGATGGCGGGCACGAACGTGCCGTCCGCGTCGAGGAGCTGCAGCAGGGTCTGCACCGCCCAGTAGGCGCCGGCCTCATCGCCGGCCTGGACCGCCCACCAGGTGGGCTGCAGGTCGAGCCGGTAGTGCTCGGCGGGCAGGGTGGTATCGAGCGCAGTCGTGATTGTGGCCCTCGGGCCGGCCGAGGTCGCCGCGAGCCCCAGGTCCGGCACGGCGCGGCGCAGCAGCGCGGCCGCGCGCGGCGCCCACGGCTCGAGCGAGCGCGCCAGGTCGCCGGGCAGTGTGGGCGGGACGGGGACTCGCGGTCCCCTCGACTCGATGGAGCGCGGGGCGGGCAGCACAGACATCGGAAGGCTCCTTTCGCAGCGGCCCAGGACCGTCGGCGTCGTGACCTATTCGTAACAGAACCGGCGTTGACCCGGATATGTAAGTAAGGTGTACTTACAATATGACCCGGATCACAGGGAGCGCCACTGCACGACGAGCCGTCCCCCGGACGGCGGCGCCGGCCGCGAAGATGGTGCCCGCGGATGCGCGCAGGCACCACCGCGCCCTCGTCCTGCAGCGGCTGTTCGACGACGGTCCCGCCTCCCGCGCGGACCTCGCCCGCTCCACGCGCCTGACCCGCGTCACCGTCTCCGAGGTCGTCTCCGATCTCATCGCGGACGATCTGGTCGCCGAGCTGGGCGTGCGCCCCGGCACCCACGTCGGCAAGCCGGCCACGCTGATCGGCGTCAACCCCTCGGGCGCCTACGTCGTATGCCTGGACCTGTCCGGGGACACCGCGCTGCGCGGAGCGGTTGTGGATCTGGAGGGTCGTCCCGTCGCCCGCCTCGTCGACCCCCTCGGTGACGCGCGCGGCGAGGACGCCGCCGCCAGGGCGTGCGCGCTTGCGGCCACCCTCGTCGAGGCGGCACCCGGGCCCGTCCTCGGCGTCGGCGTCGGATCTCCCGGCGTGGTCAGCGTCGACGGCGTTGTGCGCAGTGCACCCAACCTCGGCTGGACCCGCTTCGACCTGCGCTCCGCGCTGGTCGACGCCCTCGGCCTGCCCGTCCACGTCGCCAACGACGCCGACACCGCTGTCCTCGCCGAGGACACCTTCGGCGAGGGGAGCGGAGCGGGGATGCTCCTGCTCGAGGTCAGCCGAGGGGTTGGCGCCGGAATCCTCGTCGACGGCGTTCTGCTGCGCGGCCCGGACGGAACCGCAGGCGAGCTCGGGCACGTCACCGTCGACCCGGACGGGCCCGAGTGCTCATGCGGACGCCGCGGCTGCCTCGAGTCCTACCTCGCCGTCCCGCGGCTGCGCGCGCGCCTCGACGGGCTCGACGTCGAGGGGGCCGACGCTGCGCTGACCGACGTCGGCGTGCGGCTCGGACGTGTCCTGGCCCCGGTGACGCAGGCCCTCGGCCTGCGCGACGTGGTTCTGTATGGCCCCGCCGACCTCCTGGCCGGCCCCCTGATGCACTCCGCAGAGTCCACCGTGCGTGCGCTCACCCGAACCTTCGGTGACGCGCCCGTCCGGCTGCGGATGTCGGAGCAAGGGTACGACGGCGTCCTGATGGGCGCCGCCGCACTCGTCCTGGACGGCGAGCTGGGACTCACCTAGCCCGTCACGAGCACACCGAACCGCACCACACGAAAGGAACGGCTCATGAGGATCAGACGACTGGCCACGGTCGGCGTCGTTGCCGCACTCGCCCTGAGCGGCTGCGGCACCGGCGGCTCCACCACCCCGGAGACGGACACCTCGACCACGACGGGTGCGGACACGGCCCCCGCCGGCGAGGGAATCACCCTGTGGCTCGCCGGGGAGGACACCCCCGACGAGCTCCTGACGTGGCTCACCGACGAGTTCGCGTCCACCACGGGGTCCACCCTGACCATCGAGCAGGTGGCGTGGGGCGAGCTGCTGCCCCGCCTGCAGACCTCGCTCAGCAACCCGGACCAGACCCCCGACGTCGTCGAGGTCGGCAACACCCAGGTCGCGACCTTCGCGTCCGTGGGGGCCTTCACCGACCTCACCGACCACCTCGGCGATCTGGGCGGGGACAAGCTCGGCCCGCAGGGGTTCATCGACGCCGCCACCGTTGACGGCACGGTGTACGCCGCGCCCTACTACTGGGGCTCGCGCTACGTGTTCTACCGCACCGATCTGCTCGAGGAGGCCGGCCTCGAGGTGCCGACCACCCTCGAGGAGTTCAACGCCGCGGCAGTTGCCCTGACCACGGACGAGCAGTCCGGCTTCTGGCTCCCGGGGCAGGACTGGCGCAACGGCATCAGCTGGAT
>JBQGOU010000392.1:0-2817 GCA_052086865.1 Cellulomonadaceae bacterium | reverse complement strand
GGGGTGTCGGGGTGGTCCACCGCCCCGAATCGCAGCTGGTCCATCACGGCCACGGGACGCGCGCCCATCGAGATGATGTCCCGCACGATGCCGCCGACGCCGGTTGCGGCGCCCTGATAGGGCTCGACGTAGCTGGGATGGTTGTGCGACTCGACCTTGAAGGTCACGGCCCAGCCGTCGCCGATGTCCACGACGCCCGCGTTCTCACCGATGCCGACCAGCAGGTGCTCGGTCATCTCCGGGGTGGTCTTGGCCCCGAACTTCGCGAGGTGCACCTTGGAGGACTTGTACGAGCAGTGCTCCGACCACATCACCGAGTACATGGCCAGCTCGGCAGCCGTGGGCCGGCGCCCCAGGATGTCCCGGATCCGCTGGTACTCCTCGGGCTTGAGGCCGAGCTCCGCGAAGGGCTGAGCTTCGTCAGGTGACGCCTCGGCGTGGGCGACGGTGTCCAGAGCGTGCGTGGGGGCGGTGGTCATCGGTTCCCTCGTCGATGGTGCTCCGGATGCTCGCGGAAGCGCGGTGCCCGGCGCGTCGGTGCAAGACGCTGGTCAGTCTATCCGCGCCGTCAGAAGCCCTGCGCCACGCGGTGGTAGACCGCGTTCCAGGCGAGCTCCTTCTCGAAGCCGCGCACGGTCGTGGTGTCGTCGATCAGCGCGAGCTCGACCTTCGCGATTGTGGCGAAGTCCTCCCAGGCGCCCAGCCCGACGGCGGTCGTGAGCACCGTGTGGTGCGCGGCGCCCGCGGCGAGCCATGCGGCGGCCGAGGTCGGCAGGTCGGGGCTCGGCTCCCACACCGCGCGGGCGACGGGCAGGTTCGGCAGCTCCTCGTCCGGCGGCACGACGTCCACGAGGTTCGCCGTGAGGCGGAAGCGGTCACGCAGGTCGCTCAGGGCCAGCACAATGCCGGGGCCCGCATCCGCGTCGAAGACCAGACGCACCGGATCCTCCTTGCCGCCGATGCCCAGCGGGTGGATCTCGAGGGTCGCCCTGCCCGCCGTGAGCGAGGGGCACACCTCGAGCATGTGCGCGCCGAGCACCTTCTGCGCACCCGGCACGAAGTTGTAGCTGTAGTCCTCCATGAGGCTCGCGCCTCCGGGCAGGCCGTAGCCCATGACCTTGGCCACCCGCACGAGGATCGCCGTCTTCCAGTCGCCCTCGGCCCCGAAGCCGTAGCCGTCGGCCATGAGCCGCTGCACCGCGAGGCCCGGGAGCTGGCGCAGGGCGCCGAGGTCCTCGAAGCTGTCGGTGAAGGCCGTCGCGCCCACGGACTCCAGGAAGCCGCGCAGCGCGATCTCCTGACGCGCGCCGTAGCGCAGGGACTCGTGCCGCTCGCCGCCCGCGCGCAGCTCGGGAACGACGTCGTACAGCTCCTCGTACTCCGCGACGAGCGCGTCGATCGCGGCGTCGTCGACGGCGTCCACGGCCGCGACCAGGTCGTTGATCCCCCACGTGTTGACGGAGGTGCCGAGGCGGATCTCGGCCTCGGTCTTGTCGCCCTCGGTGACCGCGACGTTGCGCATGTTGTCGCCGAAGCGCGCCAGCGTCAGGTGCTGCGCCGCGTCCCAACCGGCCGCGGCGCGCGCCCAGGTGCCGACGGCCGCGGTCACGTCGGGGCTCGACGTGTGCCCGACGACGGTCTTCCTGGCCACGCCCATGCGCGTGAGGATGTACCCGAACTCGCGGTCGCCGTGCGCGGCCTGGTTGAGGTTCATGAAGTCCATGTCGATCGTGGACCACGGCAGCTGCTCGTTGGCCTGCGTGTGCAGGTGCAGCAGCGGCTTGCGCAGCGCCTCGAGCCCGCGGATCCACATCTTGGCGGGCGAGAACGTGTGCATCCACGCGATCACGCCGATGACCTGCTCCTGGGAGCCGGCGTCGAGGATCGTGCGCAGAATCGACGCGGAGTCGGTGAGCACAGGCTTCCAGACGATGCGCACCGGAACGTCGTCGGCCGCGTCGAGCGCCGCGGCCACGGCCTGCGACTGCGCGGCCACCTCGGCGAGGGTCTCCTCGCCGTACAGTCCCTGGCTGCCCACCAGCAGCCAGATCTCCTTGCCCTCGAACGGGTTGGTCATCGTGTCACTCGCTTTCTGCGTCGGCGCCGACTGCTGTGGTGCCCTGGCCGGGCTGGTCGGGCTGCTGTCCGTAGACGTTCTGGTACCGGTCGTAGAGGGCGTCGATCTTGTCCTGGGCGATCGGCACGGGCGTGCCGAGCTGCGCCGAGACGTGCACCGTGCGGGCGACCTCCTCGACCATGACCGCGGCCTTGACGGCCGCGGTGCCGTCCGTGCCGATCGTGAACGGCCCGTGGCCCTGCATGAGGACCGCGGGGGAGCGTGAGCCGGCGAGGGTCTCGACGATGCCGCGCCCGATCGAGTCGTCGCCGATGATCGCGAAGGGCCCGATCGGCACCGGCCCGCCGAACTCGTCGGCCATCATCGTCAGCACGCACGGCACCGGCTCGGCGCGCGCCGCCCACGCCGTGGCGTAGGTCGAGTGGGTGTGGACCACGCCGCCGACCTCGGGCATGTGCCGGTACACGTAGGCGTGCGCCGCCGTGTCCGACGACGGCGCCCTGGTGCCCTCCACGAGGGTTCCGTCCAGGTCGCACACCACCATCGACTCGGGCGTCAGCTCGTCGTAGGTGACCCCGGAGGGCTTGATGACGAACAGGTCGCGCGCGCTCGGTCCGGCCGGGTCGACCACCACGCGCTGCGAGACGTTGCCCGCGGTCCACACGACGAGACCCCAGCGGGGCAGCTCGGCGTGCAGGCGGGCCACGACCTCGCGGGTGCGCGCGACCTGCTCGCGCACG
>JBQGOU010000391.1:0-2823 GCA_052086865.1 Cellulomonadaceae bacterium | reverse complement strand
GGGCCCGCCGAAGAAGCCCTCGACGTTGCCGCGGGCAATCGCCGCGAAGTCCTCCCGGCGCTCAATCGAGTGCAGCTGGCCCGCGTCGCCCACGGCGCGCAGCAGGGACAGTGTGAGCGCGCCCGAGCCGACACCGGCCTCGACCACGCGGGCGCCCGGGAAGATGTCCGCCATCGCGACGATCTGGCCGGCATCCTTGGGGTAGACCACGGCCGCGCCGCGCGGCATGGACAGGGTGTAGTCGCTCAGCAGCGGTCGCAGGGCGAGGTACTCGATGTCCGCCGTGGTGCGCACGACGGTGCCCTCGCTCGCGCCGATCAGGTCGTCGTGGGCGAAGTACCCCCGGTGCGTGTGGAAGGTCGCCCCGGGCGCGAGGGTGATCGTGTGCAGCCGGCCCCGCGGGTCGGTGAGCTGAACCTTGTCACCGGCGCGCAGCGGGCCGCGGCGCAGATGCGCGCCCGTGGCGCCGTCCGCGCGTGGTCCGCGGGCGTCAGGCACCGCGCCCGACGTCGGTTCGGGTCCCGTCTCCGCGGATCCGTGGGGTGCGGATCCCGTCTCGTCGGGGCTCGGGCCGGTGGGGTCGGGCTGGGAGTCGGTCACGAGGGTGCAGTCTAGGCGCTCGGCGGGCCTGGGCTCAGCGCAGCGCGGCGGCGACGTCGGACACCCACAGCAGCCCGGTGACACGCCCGTGGGCGCTGACCACCAGCACGGGGGCGTGCTGGGCCGCGGCGCGCACCCGGTCGAGCAGGTCCGCACCAGCGCTGTCCGCGGGTACGGCGGGCGCGGGCGCCAGGCGCACCGCGACGGCCGCTGCGGGTGTGCTGGCCCGCAGGTGGTCAGGCACCGACGCCCAACCGTCCGGGGCAGGCACGTAGGCGACCGGCCGGCCCGAGAAGTCGGTGAGCACCACAAAGGGCGCGCGGGCGCGGGCCGCGAGATCGGCGACGTCGGCCACCGAGGCGTTCTGATCCGCGCCGAGCGCCGGGCGCACCAGTGCGTCGGCGCGCAGCGCGTCGATGCGCTCGGACTGGCGGGCGCCGTGCAGCGCGCGGCTCGCCCCGCTCCACAGCAGCGAGGCGACGAGCAGGCTCCAGGCGAGCAGCACGTAGTCCGGGGTGCCGCGCAACGACACCATCAGCGCCCAGACGACGACGCCCACGGCGAGCAGGCGTCCGAGCCAGGCGCCGACGCGGGTGCCTGCTCGCCGGTTCCCGGTGACGCGCCACACGAGGGCCTCGAGGATCGCCCCGCCGTCGAGCGGGATGGTGGGCAGGAGGTTGAAGAGCGCGACGAGGCCGTTGGCGAGGGCCCCCGCATAGGCGAGCAGCGCCACGACCGCCTCGGAGGTGCTGGAGATCGGTCCGCCGGTCGCCGCGAGGTAGCCGGCCCAGAAGGCGAGGGCGAGCGCGCCGTTGGTCAGCGGCCCGGCCACGGCGACGAGGGCCTGGGTGCCCGGCGTCGTGCCCCGCGGGTCGAAGGAGGTGTGCCCGCCCCAGGCGGTCAGCACGATCGTGTGCACGCGGTGGCCCCGGGCCCGCGCCGTGTAGGCGTGCGCCAGCTCATGGGCCAGCACCGAGCCGAACAGCAGCAGGACGAAGGCGGCCGACACGCCGGCAGCGGCGGCCGGGGAGGAACCGGCGACCGCACGGGTCGCGGTCGGGGTGAACAGCAGGGCCAGCACGACGGCGCCGATCGCCCACGTCGGGGACACCACCACCGGCGCGCCCGCAGCGCGGGCGATCACCCACCCGCCCGGATGGCGCCGCCCGGGTCGTGTCGAAGCATCCACAGCGTGCAGCATACGCACCGCCGCGTGTCGGTCGGCGCGCCTAGGGTAGGTCGCATGCCCGTTCCCCCCAGAGCCCCGGCGCTGTCCCCGTCCCGTGCGAACGACTACCAGCAGTGCCCGCTGCTGTTCCGGTTCCGCACGGTGGACCGCCTGCCGGAGCCGCCGAGCGCCGCCGCGACCCGCGGGACCCTGGTGCACGCCGTGCTCGAGCACCTGTACGACGCACCGGCCGAGGAGCGGACCACCGAAGCAGCGCGGCGTCTGGTCCCCGGTCAGTGGGCGCTGCTTCGCGAGCAGCGCCCCGAGGTCGACGAGCTGTTCGCGGACGAGGCCGCCCAGCGCGCCTGGCTGGACTCTGCCGGCCGGCTGCTCGAGACGTACTTCGCCCTCGAGGACCCCCGCCGCCTGGAGCCCACGGACCGCGAGCTGCTCGTCGAGCATCGGCTTGCGGACGGGCCGCTGCTGCGCGGCATCGTGGACCGGATCGACACCGCGCCGGACGGTGCGCTACGTGTCGTGGACTACAAGACGGGCAAGTCACCCCGGCCCGGGTACGGCGAGTCCGCCGCCTTCCAGATGCGCTTCTACGGACTCGTGGTGTGGCGCACCCGGGGCGTCCTTCCCCGCATGCTGCAGCTCGTGTACCTCGGTGACGGACAGGTGCTGCGCAACACGCCGACCTCCACCGAGCTGGATCGCACCGAGGAGCGCATCCGCTCGCTGTGGCAGGCCATCGAGGCGAGTGCGCGTGCGCAGGAGTGGCGGCCGCGGCCCTCGAAGCTGTGCGGCTGGTGCGCCCACCAGGCGCTGTGCCCGGCCTTCGGGGGCACTCCCCCGCCCGTTCCCGACGGCGCCGTGCAGTTACGGCTCGGCGTGGCCTGAGTGAGAACAGCAGTGGACTCGCCACGGGTCGAATGACGGGTGAGGCATCCTCAGGTGGTGCCCGGGCGCCAACGCTCCGACGCACGAACAAGCATCCACCTGAGTTTGCTCAATCGCTTTGGTGCGTGAGGAGTGCGTCAATGATGGCCTGG
>JBQGOU010000390.1:0-2876 GCA_052086865.1 Cellulomonadaceae bacterium | reverse complement strand
TCCTTCGCCTTGCGCAGGGACAGGCCGATGGGCTCGGGGATCTGGTCGGTCGAGATGCGCTTGCGGAACACCCAGTAGGTCCAGCCCTGGTAGAGCAGCACCAGCGGAACCAGCGCGACGGCGACCCACGTCATGATCGTCAGCGTGTAGTCGGTGGAGGAGGCGTTCCAGATGTTCAGCGAGTTCTCCGGGTTCAGCGCCGGCATCACGTCGGGGTACATGGATCCGAAGATCAGGACGACGGCGGCGAGGATCACCACCATGGAGAAGGCGAACGCCCAGCCCTCGCGGTCGCGGCGCACCGCCACGAGCATGCCGACCAGACTTCCGGCGGCCACGACGACGGCGCCCCAGGTCCACGGCACCGAGTACGCGACCTGCGCCCAGATCGCCCAGAGCGCCGTGACGACGGCGGTCACCGCGCCGATGCGCAGGGCGAGCGCGCGAGCGCGCACCCGGATGTCCCCGTCGGTCTTCAGTGCGAGGAAGATCGCGCCGTGGGTCAGGAACAGACCCAAGGTGACCAGGCCGCCCACCAGGGCGAAGGGGTTGAGCAGGGAGAAGAACCCACCGACGAACTGGTGGTCCGCGTCGAGGTCGACGCCCCGCACCAGGTTGGCGAAGGCCACGCCCCACAGGATCGCGGGCACCCAGGAACCGACGATGATGCCGCGATCGCACCAGGCCGCCCAGCCGACGTCCGTGATCTTGCCGCGGTACTCAAAGCTGACGCCGCGCACGATGAGGGCGAGCAGGATCAGCAGCAGCGGCAGGTAGAACCCCGAGAAGAGGGTGGCGTACCACTCGGGGAAGGCGGCGAAGGTCGCGCCACCCGCGGTCAGCAGCCAGACCTCGTTGCCGTCCCAGACGGGGCCGATGGTGTTGATCACCACACGGCGTTCCTTGTCCTCGCGCCCCAGAACGGGCAGCAGCATGCCAACGCCGAAGTCAAAGCCCTCGAGCACGAGGTAGCCCGCCCACAGCACGGCGATGAGGACGAACCATACGATCGGCAGTTCCACCATGTCCGAGATTCCGTTTCCTTAGCGCGTGTGCGGGGTCAGTAGGCGAACGAGAGCTGCTCGTCCTCGGCGTCGCCCGACGGCGGGTTGGCCTCGGGGGACTCGTCGTGCACCTGCGTGGGCACGCCCTCGATCGCGTAGCGGTACATGAGCCGGCCCCACACCACGGCGAGTACGCCGTAGACCAGGGTGAAGGCGACCAGCGAGGTCAGCACGACCCAGGGGCTCGCCGCGGTCGACACACCGCGCCAGGTGGCCATCCACACGCCGTCGACGCCGCTGGGGTTCGGGTTGGGGTACACGACCCAGGGCTGGCGGCCCATCTCCGTGAAGATCCAACCGAAGGCCGAGGCCAGGAACGGCGTCGGGATCGCGATGATCGCGAGCTTGCCGAGCCAGGGGTTGTCCGGGGTCCGGCCCTTGCGGGTGAGCCACAGGCCGGCCAGGGCGAGCGCCGCAGACCCCGCCGCGAACCCGATCATGAGCCGGAAGCTCCAGTACGTGACGATGAGGTTGGGGATGTAGTTCATGGGCTCGTCCGCGGTGCCATCGGTCGGAGCGGGCAACCCGAGCTTCTCGGCGTACTCGCCGCGGGTCGCACCGAACCTCTCCTCGTACTGGGCCTGCAGGTCACGCGTGCCCGTGATCGTGGTGTCGAACCGGTTGTCGGCCAGGAAGGACGTGAGGCCTGGAATCTCGATCAGGTGCCGGACTGTGTCGCCGTCCTCGTTGAGGTTGCCGATCGCGAGGATCGAGAACGGTGCGCCGTCGACGGTTTCGGTCAGTGCCTCGGCCGCGGTCATCTTGGTGGGCTGCTGCTCGAACATCAGCTGCGCCTGCGCGTGCCCGGTGAGGGCAACGCCCACACCGGAGATGACGATGGTCAGCAGGCCGAGCATGACACCTGGGCGGTAGACGTTGCGCGCCAGCTCCATGTTCTCGGGCTTCTTCGACCGCATGAGGCGGACCATCCACCACGTGGCGATGCCCGCGACGAACGTGCCGGCGGTCAGGAACGCGGCGGTGATGGTGTGCGGGAAGGCGGCCAGGACGGTCGGGTTGGTCAGCACGGCGCCGATGTCGACCATCTCGGCGCGACCGGTCTCGGCGTTGTAGATCGTGCCGACCGGGTGCTGCATCCACGAGTTGGCCGCGAGGATGAAGTAGGCAGAGAGGTTGGTGGCGATCGCCACGGCCCAGATGCAGGCCAGGTGAACCTTCTTGTTCAGCCGCCCCCATCCGAAGATCCACAGGCCGAGGAACGTCGACTCCACGAAGAACGCGGCGAGCGCCTCCATGGCCAGCGGTGCACCGAAGACGTCACCGACGAACCGCGAGTACTCGCTCCAGTTCATGCCGAACTGGAACTCCTGCACGATGCCGGTCACGACGCCCAGGGCGAAGTTGATGAGGAACAGCTTCCCGAAGAACTTGGTGAGCTTGAGCCAGCGCTCGTTCCCGGTGCGGACCCAGGCGGTCTGCATGATCGCGACGAGCGGGGCGAGCCCGATCGTCAGCGGGACGAAGATGAAGTGATAGACGGTGGTGATGCCGAACTGCCACCGTGCCAGATCCAACGCATCCACTGGGGGGCTCCTGGGTCGTGATCCTGCAGAGGGGACGGCTTGGGGGGCGCAGGGGGTTCCTGACGCGCCGTCGCTTCATTGTTGAACCTATGGTCGCCGGGAGAAAAGTCCTAGGACTAAGGTCCCGGTGGCCTGGGCGTGGCGTGCCCCTCGCGGTGGGGATGGCCTGTGCGATACTGGGGACGGCTCGGGGATCCCACACCGACCTCGAGCCACCTCGTCTGCACGCGCAGCACCCGTGACGTCGCGAAGTCGAGCGCCACTGTCG
>JBQGOU010000389.1:0-2883 GCA_052086865.1 Cellulomonadaceae bacterium | reverse complement strand
CTGTCGGACGCCGACCCTGCCCCCTGCGGCCGCCCCGGCCACCCGGAGCCCATGGCATCCCCCTCCCCCGGTACCCCCCCCCCCGCCCCGCCGCCCCGCCGCCCGCCCCCTGGGCCGGACCCCAGGGCCTGTCTTCGCGTGTCCCGGCCTGGGTTCGCGTGCTGGAGCACGCGAAGCCACACTGGAGCACGCGAAGCCACGCTGAAGCAGGGGCCCCGCCCCACCGCACCGCCCCCGCGGCATCCCCGCACACGCCGATGCCCGGCCACCCCTGGTGGGGTGACCGGGCATCGGTTGGTCGGCGCTGAGCCGACCGGGGTGAATCAGCCCTCGAGCAGCGCGAGACGCTCGGGGTCGTTCGCGAAGACCTCGGCGGCGTTCGCCTTGGTCACCACGACCGGGTCGAGCAGGTAGACCGGCACGTCCTTGACGCCGTTGTTGGCGGTCTCGGTCGGGGCCGGGGGCTCCTCGCCCTTCTGCAGCGCCTTGACGATCTCGACGGCCTGCGTGACGAGCTCCTGGGTCGGCTTGGCGACCGTGGAGTACTGCTCACCAGCGGCGATGGAGACGAGGGACTCGTTCTCCGCGTCCAGACCGGTCACGATGGGCAGGTCGGCCTGACCGGACTGCGTCACAGCGGTCAGGATTGCACGAGCGATTCCGTCGTTGGGCGACAGAACACCGTCGACCTCCTGGTCGGAGTAGTTCGCCGACAGCAGGGCGTCCATACGGGACTGGGCCTTGGAGTTGTCCCAGTCCTGCGTGGCAGCCTGCTGGAAGTCCGTCTGGCCCGAGGTCACCACGAGGGTGCCGTCGTCGATCTTGGGCTGCAGAATGTTCATCGCACCCTCGAAGAACGCCGGGGCGTTCGGGTCGGCCGGGCCGCCACCGAAGAGCTCGATGTTGTAGGGCGGCTCGCCCTTGAGCTCCTCGAGCCCGTCGAGCAGCGACTGGCCCTGCAGCTCACCGGTGCGGATGTTGCCGAACTGGATCACGCCGTCCACCGCGTCGGTGTTCTCGATGGCGCGGTCGTAGCCGTAGATGTAGACACCCGCGGCCTTGGCCGTCTCGAGCACGCTCGAGAGCTGGTTGCCGTCGATGGGGCCGACGATGATGACCTTGGCGCCCTGCTCGACCATGGCCTCGATCTGCTGCTGCTGCTGCGGCACCTTGTTGTCCGCGGCCTGGACGAGCGGCTTGAAGCCGGCCTCGGTCAGGTCAGCGGTGAACATCTCCTGCGCCTCGGCCCAGTTCTGGGTACCGAGCCACGGGAGGGACACGCCGATCGTGGCGTCGGCCGGGAAGCCCGACCCTGCGTCATCGCCGGTCGTGGCGTCGTCGCCACCGCGACCCCCACCGCCGCCGCCGCACGCGGTCAGCGTGAGCATGCCGGCCGCCGTGAGCGCGATCAGGCTCCGTGAGATCTTCCTCATGAGTTTCCACCTTTTCTTGGTTCATCCGCGGTTCGGTGCGGACATTTCTGGGGTACCGGCCGAGGGCATCGTCGCCCTGCGGGGAGCCGGTCTGTCGCTAGAGATGCCGAGGGGTGGTGCGTTCCCCCGTCACTCCTTCTCGGGCGCTTCGGAGCCGAGCTCCTCCGCGAGGCCATTGATGTCCACGGACGGGGCGTCCGTCGTGCCACCGACGGCCGCCGTAGCGGTCGCGGGCTCCTGCGGGGCCGAAGGGTTCTTGGGCGGGAACAGCCGGCCGCTGATGGACGGACGTCCCTGCTGCTTGTTGAAGACGTCGAACGCGACGGCGGCCAGGAGCACCAGGCCCTTGATGACCTGGGTCTTGTCCGCGCCGACGCCCATGAGGAACAGGCCGTTGTTGAGCACGGCCATCACCAGACCACCGACGACGGATCCGACGACGGTTCCGACACCACCGGAGACGGCGGCGCCACCGATGAACACCGCGGCGATCGCGTCGAGCTCCCACATCGTGCCGTCCGTCGGGCCCGCTGCGGTGGAGCGTCCGACGAACAGAATGCCCGCGACGGCGGCGAGGAAGGACATGTTCAGCATGACGAGGAAGTACGTGCGCTTGACGTTGACGCCGGACAGCGCCGCAGCGACCCGGTTGCCACCGACCGCGTAGACGTGCCGGCCGAAGGTCGTGCGCTGGGTGACGGTGTGGTAGACGAACACCAGGCCGAGCAGAACCAGGCCGGGCACGGGGAACGAGGTGCCGGGTCGGCCGCTGCCGAACAGCCAGGTGGCATACGCGATCACCGCGGCGACGAGCGCGAAGCGCACGACGAAGGAGTAGGCGGGAACCGCCCCGACCTCGAACTTGGCCTGCTTGCGGAACTTGTTCAGCTGGCTCCAGCCGTAGGCGAGGATGCCGAGGATGCCGAGCAGCAGGGTCGAGTTGTTCATCATGGTGAATCCCGGACCCCACTCGGGCAGGAAGCCTGCGCCAATCGTCCGGAACTCGACGGGAACCGGGATCGTGACCGAGCCGCTGACCCAGATCACGGCTCCGCGGAAGATCATCATGCCGGCCAGAGTGGTGATGAAGCCGGGGATGCCGACCTTGGCCAGCCAGAAGCCGTGCCAGGCACCGATTGCGGCGCCGATCAGCAGGCCGAAGAGCAGGGCGATCCACCAGTCCCAGCCCCACTGACGTGACGAGATCGCCGCCATCATGCCGACCACGGCCGACACCGACCCGACCGACAGGTCGATGTGGCCGATGATGATGACCATGACCATGCCGATCGCCAGCACGAGCACGTAGGCGTTACCGGTGATCAGGTTCTGGATGTTCGAGGAGGTCAGCATTCGACCACCCGAGGAGATCTCGAACACCGCAATGAGCGCGATGAGCGCGAACACCATGGAGAACTGCTTGAGGTCCCCGCCCAGGATTTGCTTGAGT
>JBQGOU010000388.1:0-2888 GCA_052086865.1 Cellulomonadaceae bacterium | reverse complement strand
TTCCTGCTCGACGTCGGGCTGGACTACCTGTCCTTGATGCGCCCTGCGGGCACCCTCTCGGGCGGTGAGGCGCAGCGCATCCGGCTGGCGACCCAGATCGGGTCCGGTCTCGTGGGCGTCCTGTACGTCCTCGACGAGCCGAGCATCGGTCTGCACCAGCGGGACAACCGCCGCCTGATCGAGACCCTGACCCGGCTGCGCGACCTGGGCAACACCCTCATCGTCGTCGAGCACGACGAGGACACCATCCGGGCCGCTGACTGGATCGTCGACATCGGTCCGGGTGCCGGTGAGCATGGCGGCCGGGTCGTGCACTCGGGGGACTACCAGGGGCTTCTGGAGGCACCCGACTCGGTGACGGGCGCCTACCTCGCGGGACGGCGCAGCATCCCGATGCCGGCCACCCGCCGGCGCACGGACCCCGCGCGGCAGCTGACCGTCGTCGGCGCCCGGGAGCACAACCTGCGCGACATCGATGTCGACTTCCCGCTCGGGGTCCTCACGGCTGTCACGGGAGTCTCCGGCTCGGGCAAGTCCACCATCGTCAACTCGATCCTGCACACAGTGCTCGCCAACGAGCTCAACGGGGCGCGCCAGGTCGCTGGCCGGCACAAGCGCGTCACCGGCCTGGAGCACCTCGACAAGGTCGTGCACGTGGACCAGGGACCCATCGGACGCACCCCGCGCTCCAACCCCGCCACCTACACCGGCGTGTGGGACCACGTGCGCAAGCTCTTCGCGGAGACGACCGAGGCGAAGGTCCGCGGGTACATGCCCGGCCGGTTCTCCTTCAACGTCAAGGGCGGGCGCTGCGAGGCCTGTTCGGGCGACGGCACCATCAAGATCGAGATGAACTTCCTCCCGGACGTGTACGTGCCGTGCGAGGTGTGCCACGGTGCGCGGTACAACCGCGAGACGCTCGAGGTGCACTTCAAGGGCAAAACCGTCGCGGACGTGCTGCACATGCCGATCGAGGAGGCCGCGGAGTTCTTCGCCGCCGTCCCGGCGATCTCCCGGCACCTGCGCACCCTTGTCGACGTCGGGCTCGGCTACGTCCGGCTCGGGCAGCCTGCGCCGACGCTGTCGGGCGGTGAGGCCCAGCGGGTCAAGCTCGCGAGCGAGCTGCAGAAGCGCTCGACCGGTCGCACCATCTACGTGCTGGACGAGCCCACCACCGGACTGCACTTCGAGGACATCCGCAAGCTGCTCGCGGTCCTGCAGTCGCTGGTGGACAAGGGCAACACGGTGCTGGTCATCGAGCACAACCTCGACGTGATCAAGAACGCCGACTGGGTGATCGACATGGGGCCTGAGGGTGGCAGCGGCGGCGGCATGGTCGTCGCCGAGGGCACTCCCGAGCAGGTGGCCCGGATCGAGGCGAGCCACACCGGGGGGTTCCTGGCGGACCTGCTCGGCGACGGCGTGCCGTTGGCCGAGGCTCCCGCGGCGACCGGGAAGGGCGCGCCGCCGGCTCGCCCGCGCAAGGCCGCCAAGGGCAGGCGGGGTGCGGCCACGAACGCGGCCGCGGGCTGAGCGCACTCAGGGGCGCATCACTAGGGCCCTTGCTGTACGTAGTCGACGAGCTGGTCGCGCTCGGCCTGCAGCTCCCCGAGTCGCTGCTTCACGACGTCGCCGATGCTGACGATCCCGACGAGGCGGGCCTCGTCGACGACGGGAAGGTGGCGGATGCGGTGCTCGGTCATGGTCCGGGCGAGATCCTCGAGCTCGGCGTCAGGGGCGCAGGTGATCGCTGGTGCCGTCATCAGCTCGCGGACCCTGACGTCGGAACGTCGCGCAGGGCTGGCCTGCAGGTGGACGATGATGTCTCGCTCGCTCACCACGCCCGCGACCTCATCCGGACGGTCCGAGACGACCACGGCCCCGATGCGGTGCTCGGCGAGCAGATCGAGCAGGTCGGTGAGCGTGGCATCGCTGCCGATCGTCACCACCGAGTCGCCCTTGCGGCGGAGGATGTCGTAGATGCGCATGCCTCAGTCTAGGCGAATGTGGTGTGCGTCACATAGGGTGCGGGCGATCAGATCCGGACCGGGAACGGGCTGACCCGCACCGGGAAGCTCACTGAACGGGCCAGGAAGCAGTGGTTCCCGGCGCGCTCGTGCAACGCCGCAATCGTCTCGTCGGACACCTCGCCGTCGGTGACGACCCGGGGGTGCAGCGTCACCTCGGTGAACTGGCCGGCTCCGGCCGTCTCGATGCGCATCGTCCCGGTGACATGGTCGGTGTACTCGCGCACGACGACGCCGGAGGTTGCCGCCAGGTGCAGGAACCACAGCATGTGGCACTGCCCGATGCTGGCGACGAACAGCTGCTCGGGGTTGAAGCGGGACGGGTCGCCGCGGAAGGCGGGATCGGCGGAGCCCAGCAGCTGCCCCGCGTCCGGGATCTCCACCTGGTGGTCGCGCGAGTACGCGGTGTAGCTCGAGGTGCCGGTGCTCCCGGCGCCCGTCCAGCGGATGTCCGCGGTGTAGTCGTGCTGCTTGCCCATGGGCCCACGCTACCGGTATGTGACCTGGGACACACCTGCGCGGGTGTGGGTGGGGTCAACTAGGCTCGATCTCATGGCTGACCCCGTGACCTATCGCCCGCGTCCGGGGGAGATTCCGACGGAGCCGGGGGTGTACCGGTTCCGGGACGAGCACGGGCGGGTCATCTACGTCGGCAAGGCCAAGAACCTCCGCGCCCGGCTCGCCAACTACTTTCAGGACATCAGTGCGCTGCACCCACGCACCGCGAGCATGGTGACGACGGCGGCGTCGGTGCAGTGGACGGTGGTGGGCACCGAGGTCGAGGCCCTGGCGCTCGAGTACTCGTGGATCAAGGAGTTCGACCCGCGATTCAACGTCAAGTACCGCGACGACAAGTCCTAC
>JBQGOU010000387.1:0-2903 GCA_052086865.1 Cellulomonadaceae bacterium | reverse complement strand
GCCGACCCGGGCGAGGGCGAGCTCAACTGCTCGGGCCACGGCTGCCGCGAGCAGGCGCAGTGGGCGCTGCTGTGGAACAACCCCTAGATCCACACCCCCCAGCGGCGCAAGGTCTGGCTCGCCTGCGAGGACCACCGTGCGCACCTCGAGCACTTCCTGGAGCTGCGTTCCTTCCTCAAGGACACCGTCCCGGTCGCGGCTCTCGACGTCGTCGAGCCGACCGATCAGGAGGGTTCGTGAGCGCTGCGCGCCCGGAGGCGCCCCGCCTCCCGGACGCCGACGAGGATCTGGCACCTGCGGGACGCAGCGCCCGCGAGTGGGTGATCCTCGCGGTCGGCGTCGTGGTGCTCGCCTCGCTGTGTCTTCTGGCCGGCAACTGGCAGTGGCACCGGCACCTGTCACGCGACGCCCGGATCGCCGTCGTCGAAGCCAACTACGCTGCGGCGCCGGTACCGCTCGGCGAGATCCTCTCTGGTCCCGGCGCGGTTCTCTCCGCGGGCGACGAGTGGCGTCCGGTGACGCTGCGCGGGCAGTACCGCACCGAGGACACCGTGCTGCTGCGCAACCGGCCCGTCGACGGGAACGCTGGCTTCCACGTGCTGGTGCCGTTCGAGACGACGGACCCCGACGTCGTGATCGTCGTGGACCGCGGCTTCGTGCCCGTCGGCGCGGACAGCTCCGCACCCGACGCCGTTCCTGAAGCCCCCGCAGGCGAGGTGACGGTCACTGCTCGCCTACGGCTCGACGAGACCGCTGGCACGCAGGGTGCACCCGCCGGCCAGGTGCAGGACATCAACACCGCCGCGGTACTCGCAGCCGGGGCCGAGGGCGCGACCTGGGCGCAGGGCCGGACCGTCCACGCCTATGTCGGGCTGATCAGCGAGGACCCGGCGCCCGCACAGACGCTGGTGGCTCTCCCCCAGCCCTCCACCGACCCGGGCTCGCACCTGTCCTACGCGTTCCAGTGGGCGCTGTTCGCGATCGGCGCCGTCGCCGGCTTCTTCGTACTGCTGCGTCGCGACCGCCGCGACCGGCTGGAGCGCGCCAGGGCGCAGGCCCAGGCCGCGGGGGCGGACCTTCTCGCCGACCTGCCCGAGGACACCCCGGAGGACGTCTCGGCATGGCTCTCAGGCGCGGGGCCACGCAGCGGGCGTCGGTCACGGCCGTCCGACGAGGAGGCCGAGGACGCCGAGCTGGACGCCCAGCACTACACCGGACGCTGACCGTCCCCCGCGCGGAATCCGCGCCCAGGACCACTCACAGCCGTCCCCCGCGCGGAATCCGCACCCAGGACCACTCACAGCCGTCCGGTGCGCGGAATCCGCACCGGGGACGGCTCATACCGCGAACTGCTCAGGACCAGGACCAGGTCTCCAGGACCGTGTTGATGACGACGTCGCGATCGGACTGGGAGACGGTGGTGCTGAACGAGAACGTCAGAACGTAGGCCTGGCCGTCGTGCACCAGGAAGAACTACTCGATCTGGTAGTCGACGCCGTTCTGGTTCATCACCGAGGACAGGTGCAGGGCCTCCTCCCCGGCGATCGTTCGGCGATCCAGCACCGTGACGTCGGTGGCGCCAGCGGTCTCCAGCTCGGTGACCGCGCTCTCCTCGATGGTGTCGAGCGGCAGACCGCCTGCCTGGGACAGGACCACGTTGAGGTTGTCGGCGAACCCGTCGTCGTCCCCCAGGTCGACAGCGAGGGTGTCGAAGTCAAAGCCCGGGATGTCCTGTTCGGGGTCTCCCCACCCGTCGGGCACCTCGTAGCTGTATCCGGTGCCTGCGATGGTCTGGGGGTCGTCCGCCGCGGTCGACTCCTCGGTCCCCGGCGTGGCGGTGTCGGAGGAGGTCGGGGTGGCGTCGGAGCTGGTCGCAGAGGTGGACCGGGCCGGGTCGGACTCCCCGGAGCAGCCCACGAGGACGAGGGAGGCGGCGAGCAGGACGGTGCAGGACTTCAAGGATCGAGACATGGGTGCAGGCTAGTCCAGCGCACGGCGCCATGCTTCCCGATCTCGGAATCCGCACCCAGGACCACTGACAGCCGTCCCACGCGCGGAATCCGCGATTGCGCCGGGGCCGGCTCAGCACCCAGCACCCAGCACTCAGGCCAGCGCGACCAGCTCCGCGTAGGAGTCGTTCCACAGGTCCTCGTCGCCGTCGGGCAGCAGCAGCACGCGCTCGGGGTGCAGCGCCTCGACCGCACCCTCGTCGTGCGTGACCATGACCACCGCCCCCTCGTAGCTGCGCAGGGCCCCGAGGATCTCCGCACGCGACGCAGGGTCGAGGTTGTTGGTGGGCTCGTCGAGCAGCAGGACGTTCGCGGCGGAGACCACGAGCGTGGCGAGCGCGAGCCGGGTCTTCTCCCCGCCGGAGAGGACGTGCGTGGGCTTGTCCGCATCGTCCCCGGAGAACAGGAACGAGCCGAGCACGGAGCGCACCTCGGTGTCGGTGAGGTCCGGCGCCGCGTGGCGCAGGTTCTCCACAACCGTCACGTCCATGTCGAGGGTGTCGTGCTCCTGGGCGTAGTAGCCGAGCTTGAGGCCGTGTCCGGCGTCGACCGTGCCCGACGTCGGCTGCTCCACCCCCGCGAGCAGGCGCAGCAGCGTGGTCTTGCCGGCACCGTTCAGGCCGAGCACCACGACGCGGCTGCCCCGGTCGATCGCCAGGTCCACCCCGGTGAAGATCTCGAGTGAGCCGTACCACTTGGACAGTCCGGTGGCGGTGAGCGGCACCCGCCCGCACGGCGCCGGCTTGGGGAAGCGCAGCTTCGCGACGCGGTCGGAGACCCGCTCCCCCTCCACGCCCTCGAGCATCCGGTCGGCGCGCTTGAGCATGTTCTGCGCCGCAACGGCCTTGGTGGCCTTGGCGCGCATCTTCTCGGCCTGCGCCCGCAGGGCGGAGG
>JBQGOU010000386.1:0-2903 GCA_052086865.1 Cellulomonadaceae bacterium | reverse complement strand
CCCCGCACGGGTCCTGGCGCCTGCAGGTCGACGTCGGCTGGGACGGCCAGGCGTGGACCGTGGAGCAGACCACCCGTATCTGACGACCTTTCGGGAGAAAGCGGACACCGGTCTTGTGAGAGCGCGCGGCACGACGCGACACTGTGCACATGGCCGACGACGAGAGCCCGCACCGTCCCGGCGACACGCCACCGCCGCCGCCCGCATCCGCGGCGCCGCCGCCTCCGCCACCGCCGCCGGCTCCCGAACCGCTGCCGCCCCTCTCCCCGCCCCCGGCGCCCTCCCTCATGCCGCCGCCTCCTCCGGCGCCGGCCCGCCCGGACTATCCACCCCCACCGGCCGGCCCGACAGCCCAGGACGCCGCCGCCCCGCGACAGCACCACGCCGGCCGCGCCGTCGCCGGCGTTGCCGCGGCGCTCGTCCTGCTGCTCTTCGGCGCAGGAGCGGTCTGGGCGTATCAGCGCTGGGTCGCCCCCGACCCGCAGTCCCCGACCGCCGGACCCGTCACGCAGGAACCCGAGACCACCACCCCGGAGGAGACCGGGGCCGCGAACAGCGTGGACCTGCGCACGGAGCCCGCCCTGCGCTGGCAGCGCACGGCAACCGATCTCCTCCCAGGCGCGTCGTACGCGACCATCGAGGTAGCCGGTCTGGCGGACAGAGCGGGCGCGAACACGACCGGCCTGACCGTGCTCACGGCCTCCTCGTACCAGGATGGATCCGTCATCGCCGGTGTCGACTCGGCGTCGGGCGAGACCACCTGGCAGATCGACACGGGCAACGCCTCGAACCTGTGGTGCTGGCTGCTGGACGCCGGCGAGCAGACGCTGTGCGCCGCGCGCTACGGCGAGTGGGGCGAGGGAACGACCTCGGCGCGGCTGCTCGACACCCGCACCGGGGACGAGCTGTCGACGACGGCGGACATCGGCTTCACCCCTTCCGGCGCCGCGGTGGTCGACGGCGACCTGGTGCTCGGCGGCTACACCACCGACGTCAATCAGCTCGTGTTCACCCGCGGCACCCCCACCCAGGTCGACGCCCGGTGGCGCACCACGACCGAGTGGACGGACCTGCCCGGAACCCACTTCTGGACGGGCTTCGCCGTGAACGAGCGCTATGTCGCGGCGAACGTCCCCTTCCTGTCCGCCGTGGTGCAGCTGGACGACGGAGAGCTCGTCGCCCAGTCCGAGCCCGGCTCGGACGTCGGATCGGGTGTCGAGGTGCGGCTGGGCGCCGGATCCACGTGGGCGGCCACGGACTCCTCGACGAACACCTCCGAGGCGCACTCGGACCAGGGCGACGTCTCCGGCGACGGCCTCGCCTGGCGCGCGCTCGACCCGAGCGGCGCAGCGCCGGAGCTGGACGGTCTCGTGGGGCTCGGCCCCGTGCTGTACCAGGCGTCCGACGGATCCACCGTCGCGCAGATCGGCACCGCACCCGACGACGTGGTCGTCTCCGACGGGCTCGCGCTGGCACAGGTTCCCGGCATGCTGCAGGCCTTCGAGGTGCCGAGCGGAACCTCACTCTGGCAGGCCGACTTCACCGGGTCCCCGTACGCGGTGGCGGACTCCGGAGGCGTGCTGGTGGTCTCGGACTCCTGGGACGGCGCCGTCGTCGGCCTGGACCGCTCGACCGGGGCGCGGCTGTGGACCGTCACTTCCCCGGACGCCCCGCCCGAGGGCGGCGAGTGGTACACGAAGACCCCTACCGCGCTGGACGGCCACCTGCTGCTGAGTAACCCGTACGGATCCACGGTCACCGCACTCGGGTTCGCCGAGAGCGGTGCGCAGACCGCCGCGGCGGACCCTGAGCTGGTCACGGCGTGCGGGACGCCGCCCCGGTTCGTTCCCGTCACGGTGTCAGACGATGCGGGCGCGCTGCACGTCGAGCTCCAGGTGAGCGCCACCTGCCCCGCCGGGGATGTGCTCTCCGGCGCTGTCACATCGATTGTGCTGCGCGAGGCCGGCAGCACCGTGGCGGCGGGAACCTTCGACTTCTCGGCGTCCCCCCTTCTGGTCCCGCTCGAGGGGACGCGCCTAACGCTGACCTTCCCCGTCGGCCAGTTCTGGCGCACGGCGGCGGACCTGGACCCGACGGCGATCCTCGTCGCCTGTGAGCGCGATCCCGCCGAGGCGAGCACCGCCACGCCACTCGCCGGCGCCGTCGCGCCGACGATCACGTCCACCGGCCCCGCCGCAACCGTGAACGACGAGGACGTCGCCTACGATGCGCTGCGCTGGCAGGCGGACCAGGACTATCCCCGGGTGCTCGCCACCCTGGACGGCCTGTGGACGCCTCAGCTCAGCTCGAAGCAGCCCGGGCTCGAGGCCGACGGCATGACCTGGGACAACCGGGCCACCTACGACGAGCACCTGAGCCTGCGCCTGGCCCATCCCGGCGCCCTGTTGCTGAGGTCGGGTGAATGGCCGACGTATCTGTACGGCGACTTCTGGGTCACGGTTGCGGGGGTGGGCTTCGCCACCCCCGAAGAAGCCAATGCGTGGTGCGAGAGCGCTGGCTACGACGCCGAGCACTGCTACGCCAAGCTCATCGACTCCACCGGCACCCCGGAGGGGGCCACCACGCTGCGCAGCTGAGCGGCCCGGGCGGGGTCAGCCGCCCGCCACGACGCGTAGCGTGCTGGTGCCGTCCGCGCGGCGACGCACGCTGACGCGGTCCGCAATCGTCGACTTCATCGCCTCGACGTGGGAGACCACACCGACGGTCCGCCCGCCGGCCCGGAGCCGGCCGAGCTCGGCCATGACGACCTCGAGCGTCTCCGGGTCGAGCGAGCCGAAACCCTCGTCGACGAACAGCGTCCCCAGATCGACACCACCGGCCTCGGCGGTCACGACGTCGGCCAGGCCGAGCGCGAGGCACAGCGAGACGTAGAAGGTCTCTCC
>JBQGOU010000385.1:0-2915 GCA_052086865.1 Cellulomonadaceae bacterium | reverse complement strand
CCTCGCACCGCTCGCGCATCCCCGCCAGGCCCATTCCCGAGCCGGGAACTGCCACCGGGCTCGCCACCGCCGGGTTCGTCGCGGGATTAGGTGCCACCGGATTGCGCACCACCACCTCGACGCCGGAACCTGCCGAGGCCCGGACAACCACCCGTACGCGGGTGCCCGGGGCGTGTTTGGCCGCATTCGTCAGGCACTCCTGCAGCACCCGGTACGCCGCCCGAACGGCCGCCGACGGCGCCTGCACGGCGTCGGAGACGAACATCGTGGCGGACACGTCCATCCCGGCCTCGATGGCCTCGTCCACGAGTCGCTGCAGGTCTTCGGCGACCGGCGCGGCTCCAGCCGTGTAGTCGTCGCGCCCCGAACGCAGCGACGTGATCAGCCCGCGCATCTCCTCCAGCGCCCGGTGCGCCGCCGAGCGCATCGAGCGCGCGGCGCCGCCCACCTCGGGGTCAGGGGAGGTGACCTCGAGCGCAGAGGCCTGCAAGGACACGAGCGAGAGCTGGTGCGCGACCGTGTCGTGCATCTCCCGGGCGATCAGCTCCCGCTCCTCCTGACGGGAGAGCTCGCTGCGCAGCCGGTCCGTCTGCGCCCGCAGGGTTGCGGCGTGCGCAGCGGTGGTGCTTGCCTCCTGCCGGGCCGCGTCCGCGCGTCCCGCGAGCCGGCGCACCAGCCCGACGCCGATCGCGAGGACCAGGACGAGCAGGCCGATCAGGGCGTATCCCAACGTCGTCGGGCGCGGACCTGGGCCACTCTCCGTCGACACCACGAAGATCGAGGCCGCGGCGGAGCGCCCGGCGTCGCGCCACAGGTCGACCGTCAGCGCCACAGCCGTGGCCGCCGTGCCAACTAGTGCTGCGCCCGGGCGGGAGCGCGCCACCACCCAGCTGAGCGCGATGGCCGGAACGAGCGCGCTCAGCGGCAGCAGGACGACGCCCACCGCGGTCAGTACGCACACCGGCACAGGACGCTGGCTGCGCCAGGACAGGGCGACCGCGGCAGCGAGGACGCCGACGAACCCGGCGAACGTGCGCAGGTCCTGCGCCCAGGTCGGATCCGAGGCGGGCATCGCCATGGACACTGTGACGAGGCCCGCGCACAGTCCCGTCAGGATCGCCCCGACAGTCCCCAGCGCGGCGAACACCTGGCGCGCCTGGCCGCGTCGCCAGGGGTGCACCGGCCGTTGCCACGGTCCCGGCGCCGCGGCGGGCGGCGAGAAGCTCGGATCCATGCGGTGAGCATACGGATGCCCACCCACACCCACCGTCCCCCGAACGGCTGGATCGCGGCGAGCTCGGGTCATCCGAACGGCTGGCCGGAACCAGCCGGAGCGTGGATCCGCCCGGCTCTGCTCGCGCGATGGGATCGAGCCGTACACCGAACCGCACGGCGAGGACCGCTCGCCCGACGAAGGAGCGACACCATGAACGCAGCCAACGGCCCACTGCCCGACCCCTCGCACCCCACCCAGCCGCCGCTGCCCCCGGCACCGGAGAAGCGGCGCTCGTGGTTCGCGCGGCACAAGATCCTGACCGGGCTCGGCGGCCTGATCCTGGTGGGGATGATCGGATCGGCGATGTCAGGCGGCGGCGAGGATCCCGTGGCCTCGCCGGGTCCCGACGCCCGGGCGAGCACCGCTGCGGCGCAGGACGTGGCGGCGGGCCAGGAGGAGACGCCGTCGGCGGACCAGGACGAGGCGGGCGCGGGCGACGCCCAGGAGGTCGCCACCGAGGCCGAGCCGGAGCCCGCCGCCGCGGCGGGCGTGGGCTCTGCGGTGCGGGACGGCAAGTTCGAGTTCACCGTGACTGCGGTGGAGACGGGGCTCGAGAGCGTGGGGGAGAGCTTCATGCTCGAGGAGGCCCAGGGCCAGTTCGTCCTGGTGCGTGTCACGGTGCACAACGTCGGTGACGAGGCGCAGTACTTCAGCGGTTCGGACCAGGAGCTGATCGATGAGGCCGGGCGCACCCACTCCGCGGACACCATGGCCGCAATCGCCCTGGGCGATGCCGACAGCTTCCTGAACCAGATCAACCCGGGCATCACCGTCGAGGGCGTGGTCGTCTTCGACATCCCCGTGGATGCCGTGCCCACCTCGATCGTGCTGCACGACTCGATGTTCTCTGGCGGCGTCGAGGTGGCCCTCGGCTGACCGCACCCCGCAGGGGGGAGTGCGGTCCGGCCCGGGGTGCGTCGAGCGCCCCGGGTCACGGGCGCCCCGGGCCACGGGCACGTGCACCGGGTGGCGAGCGGCTCGTTCGTACAGCGTGACTACGATTCCCCTCATGCCCGCACCTGCTGCCCGCCTCGCCCGCATCGGCGCCTCCCAGATCCGTGAGATCAGCGAGCTGGCCTGGAACACCCCGGGCACGGTGGTGCTCAGCCTGGGCGAACCGGACCTGGCCACCTCCCCGCACATCCTGCGTGCCTCCCAGGACGCGCTTGAGCGCGACGACACCCGGTACACCCCGAACGCCGGCATCGCCCCGCTTCGTGAGGCGATTGCGGACTGGCACCGGGTGCGCGGCAACACCCACGTCACGGCGGATCGGGTGTGGGTCACGGCCGGTGGGGCCGAGGCGATCCTGCTGGCCTGCGTACTGACCTTGGACGTGGGTGACGAGGTGCTCGTGCCCGACCCGGGGTACCCGCCCTTCGCGATGGCCGCCCAGGTCGCGGACGCACAGGTGGTCCCCTATCCGCTGCGCGTCGAGGACGGCTTCATCCCCGACCCGGACGTGGTCGACGCGCTCATCACCGACCGCACCCGGCTGCTGGTGCTCAACACCCCCTCGAACCCGCTCGGTACCGTGCTTGAGGCCGAGCACCTGGCCGCGCTGCTCGACGTGGCCCGGCGGCACGACCTGTGGGTGCTCTCCGACGAGTGCTACGCCGGGTTCACCTACGACACCCCG
>JBQGOU010000384.1:0-2915 GCA_052086865.1 Cellulomonadaceae bacterium | reverse complement strand
ACCGCCGAGCGGCGAGCACGCCACGCAGGCACTGACGTCCCCGGCGACCGGCGGGACGATCGCCCTGCCCATGGGAGTGGGCACCGAGGTGGCCGAGGACGGCAGACGACCGCGTCGTCGCCGGCGCCGGTTCGTGGTCCTCGCCATCGTGCTCGCCCTCCTCGGCGCGCTGGTCGGGTACGGGTACTGGTGGCTGAACTTCGGCCCCGGGGCATACACCAACGTGCCGACGGGACTGGTGGGCAGCTCGGCAGACGCCGCGTCGGAGGCGCTGACCAGCTTCGGGCTCGGCGTGACGACGGACGAGTCGTTCGACGACGACGTCCCGGCCGGCGACGTCATCTCGACGGATCCCGCCGAGGGCCAACGCATCCCCAAGGAGGGTGCGGTCGAGCTGCTGGTCTCGCTCGGCGTCGAGCACTTCGCCGTGCCGAGCGACCTCGTGGGCCAGGATCTGACGGCCGTCACGGCGGCCCTGGAGGGCGCGGGGCTGACGGTCGGCCCTGCCGAGAAGGTCTACGACGACACGGTGCCCGCGGGAGTGGTGATGGCCCTGTCCGCGGAGGCAGGGGACCAGGTGCCGCACAACACGCCGATCGTGCCCACCGTCTCCGACGGCCCGGCCCCCGTCACGGTGCCCCAGGTCGTCAACTCCGCCACCGACGACGCGGTGGCCTCACTCGAGCGGGAAGGGCTGAAGGTCACCGTCGAGGAGGAGTACTCCGACACCGTCCCCGAGGGGCGCGTCGTCCGGCAGTCGCCCGGCTCGGGCAGCGCCGCCAAGCGCACGGACACCGTCACCATCGTCGTCTCCCTGGGCCGTGAGCCTGTCGCGGTGCCGAATGTGGAGGGCATGACCACGCAGGCCGCACACGAGGCCCTCGAGGCGCTCGAGCTGGTGCCGGTCGACCAGTTCGCCTGGGGTGGCTTCCTCGGCCAGGTGCGGTTCCAGAGCGTGGCGGCCGGGGAGATGGTGCCCAAGGGCACGTCGGTGACGCTGACGATCTTCTGACCGGCGGGCCGACCGCACCAGCGCCCCGCCGACAGCCGGAGACGGCTAGCGCCGGGCCTGGAGCATCTCGGCGACCTGGAATGCCAGCTCGAGGGACTGCTGATGGTTCAGGCGCGGGTCAACCAAGGTCTCGTAGCGCAGGGCCAGACCCTCGTCGTCGATCGCCTCGCTGCCGCCGAGCACCTCGGTGACGTCGTCACCGGTGAGCTCGACGTGCACGCCCCCTGGCACCGTGCCCAGGGCGTGGTGCACCTCGAAGAACCCCCGGACCTCGTCCAGCACGTCCTCGAGCCGGCGGGTCTTGTACCCGCTGTCCGAGGTGATGGTGTTGCCGTGCATCGGATCAGTCACCCACGTCACCGGGGCGCCGGAGTCAGCCACGGCCCGCACCAGGGCGGGCAAGGCGTCACGGATGCGCGCGGCGCCCATGCGGGTGATGAAGGTCAGACGTCCGGGCACCGCGTCGGGGTTGAGCCGTTCGACCAGTTCGAGCACCTCGGCCCGGGTGGTCGTCGGACCGAGCTTCACGCCGATGGGGTTGGCCACGCGCGCGAGGAAGTCCACGTGCGCGCCGTCGAGCTGACGGGTGCGCTCACCGATCCACAGGAAGTGCGCTGAGGTGTCGTAGGCCGCGCCCGAGCGTGAGTCGACACGGGTCAGGGCACGCTCGTAGTCGAGCAGCAGCGCCTCGTGCCCCACGAAGAACTCGACGGCCCGCAGCGCGTCGAAGTCCGCCCCGCACGCGTCCATGAACCGGATCGCCCGGTCGATCTCGCTCGCCGTGTGCTCGTACCTGGCGTACGCCGGATTGGTCATGAACCCGCTGTTCCACTCGTGGACGCGACGCAGGTCCGCCGAGCCGCCCCGGGTGTAGGCCCGGATGACGTTGAGCGTGGCGGAACAGATGCCGTACCCCGTCAGCAGCCGCTGGGGGTCAGGCGTGCGTTCCTCGAGCGTGAACGCATGGCCGTTGACCAGGTCACCGCGGTAGGCGGGCAGCGTCACCCCGTCGCGGGTCTCGGTGTCCGAGCTCCGCGGCTTGGCGTACTGGCCGGCCATCCGCCCCATCTTCACCACGGGCATGCTCGCCCCGTGGGTGAGCACGACCGCCATCTGCAGGATGGTGCGGATCTTGTTCACAATCCGGTCGGCATTCGCTTCGGCAAAGGTCTCGGCGCAGTCGCCGCCGTGCAGGACGAAGGCCTCGCCGCGCCCTGCAGCGGCCAGCCGGGAGATCAGGGTGTCCGCCTCCGCGGGGACCACGAGCGGCGCCGAGTCGCTCAGCCGCGCAGTGACCCCCGCGAGCGCCTCCGGGTCCGGCCAGGCGGGCTGCTGGCGCGCCTCGAGCGACAGGTAGTGGTCGAGCCCCGCAACCAAGTCGCGGTCACTCGTCAGGCTCATGAGGAGGCGGGGACGAGGTTCTGGCCGATTGCGTCGAGCAGGTCACCGAACCAGGGCTGGGACACGTCGAAGGCCTTGCCGCCCGCGATGCGCGGGAACGCGATGGCCTTGAGCTTGTCGCCGTCCTCCTCGTCGTGCCCGACGACGCCGGACTCGCCGCGGAACGCCGCGTCGACCGCATAGTCGGTCATCGACTTGATCAGGCGCAGGTCCTCGGGGTTCGCGGCCGCGGCGCGCGAGTAGTACCCCGACTTCTGCACCATCGTCTTCTCGGCCCCGAGCAGCTCGGCGAACTGCTTGGCGAACCAGGCGCCGGGGTTGACCTTGTCCAGCTTCACGTGACCGAAGGGGTCACGCTCGACGGTCTCGCCCGCGGCCTCGAGCTGCGCGACGATCTCGTGCATGCCGGCGCCCTCGGACAGAAAGATGTTGACGTTCCCGATCTCGTCCATCACGGTCCGCAGGCGCGCAGCCTCGGCCTCGATGTCGAGTGCGAGCTCGG
>JBQGOU010000383.1:0-2919 GCA_052086865.1 Cellulomonadaceae bacterium | reverse complement strand
TAAGTCAAACGGATTGTGGACGACGAGCTGGATGCGCTGTTCGGTGATCTGCCCGCCATGGCCCTCGACGGGACGAAGGCCGTCGGCAAGACCACGACGGCCGAGCAGCGCGCCGTCAGCAGGATGCGACTCGACGAGCCGGCCGCGAGGACGCCTGTCGCAGCCGATCCGTCCGTCGTCCTCGACCGTCCTCGACCACTCCTCATCGACGAGTGGCAGCATGTGCCTGCGGTGTGGGACGTCGTGCGTCACGCCGTTGATGACGACTCCCGTGCTGGGCAGTTCCTCCTCGCCGGTTCTGCGACCCCACGACAGGATGCGCCGCTCCATTCAGGCGCCGGACGCATCGGGCGGCTGCGTATGCGCCCGATGACGCTCTGGGAGCGTGGCGTGGCCGGGTCCACCGTCAGTCTGGGTGGGTTGTTGACAGGAGCGCGTGCTTCGATGGGCGGCGAGAGTCCGCTCGCTCTCTCCGACTACGTGGAGGAGATCGTCGCATCTGGTTTTCCCGGCATTCGCAAGCTGAGGGAGCGTGCCCGTGCTTTCCAGCTCGACTCCTACCTGCGCAATGTGGTGGACAAGGACGTGCCGGAGCAAGGACTTGCCGTGCGGCGTCCTGAGGCGATGATGGCGTGGCTCCGCGCGTACGCCGCGGCGACGTCGAGCACAGCGAGCTACTCACGGATTCTCGACGCGGCCACCCCGGGACAGGCCGACTGACCTGCACGTTCCACCGCGCTCACCTACCGCGACGTGCTGTCCTCGTTGTGGTTGCTCGACCCGGTTTCGGCATCGTCGCCGGGTGGAGGCGTGTTCACTCGCCTCGGGAGCACACCGAAGCACCATCTGGCGGAGCCGGCGCTGGCGGCGCGTCTGCTCGGTCTTCGCGCCTCGTCCCTGCTTGACGGGGAGGGAGAGGTTTTGGAGTCGCGTTCCGGCAGCATGCTGGGCGCCCTGTTCGAGTCGCTGGTGACGCTGAGCGTGCGCGTGTCGGCTCAAGCTGCGGAGTGCGGGGTCCACCACGTGCGTACCCGTAATGGCGACCACGAGGTGGATCTCGTGGTCGAACGTGGCGACGGCCGTGTGCTGGCTGTGGAGGTGAAGCTGGCTTCGTCGATCGATGATCGGGACGTGAAGCATCTGCACTGGCTGGGTGCGGAGTTCGGTGCAGGTCTCCTCGACGCGATTGGTGTCACGACCGGGCCATTCGCCTATCGGCGTCCGGATGGCATCGGTGTCGTCCCGCTTGCGCTGCTCGGCCCGTGACTCGAGCACTGTCGTGATGTTGGACATCATGAATCGGGTCGCTCGTGTCAGCTCACGTTGTTGGTCGGCGTCGGTACGTCGACGGAGCTCAGGATGGACCCGTTGTCACACCATGAACCGCACGGTCAGGCATCGCCCTCGTGCGACCGGATCGCTGCGAGCACACCTCTGGAGGCCGCATGACCGGGGAACCGTCTGCCCGGTTGCGTCGGCTGTGCGAGACCGACGCGGTTGAGGTGCTCGCGGCGTTCCAGTCCAACGCCGACATGGCGCGGCAAGGTGATGTCTCGACCCTCGCAGAGGCGGAGGCGTATGTCTCGAGGCTCCTGGATCCCGACTCGGCACATGAGGCGTGGGCAGTCACCGACGGCGCCACGTTGATCGACCTCGTCTGTGTGACCGTCGATGAGGCCAACCGGAGCGGCTGGTTCTGGTACTCGATGACGGATACCGCACGCGGACGTGGCTGGACCAGCTGCGCCGCGGCGACCGTGGCCGAGTAGGCGTTGACTGGGCGTGGGTTGGAACGCCTCGAGCTCGGACACCGCGTCAACAACCCCGCATCCGGCGCCGTCGCCAGACGTGCGGGGTTCATCAAGGAGGGGACCGAGCGCGAGAAGTTCCTCGTCGACGGACACCGGACCGATGTCGACACCTACGGTCGGCTGCGTGCCGACCCGTCGCCGACCTTCGACCCCCTTCCGATGGACCCCGTGCCGCCGACCGTGCTGGGTCGGAACTGCGGGCGCGCGGAGCGTTGACGTCGAGCCGGACGCGGCACCTCGATGGGCCTGACTCGCCATGTCGCGAGCTCATGGTGGCAACCTCGGGTACGTGGCTGGCGACCACCGCGTGCTGCACACGATGCTGCGCGTTCCCGAGGGATCCTCCGTAGGATTGCGCCATGACGACCCCCATCGATGACTACCTCGCGGGTGTCGGCGAGGCGGACCGGGAGGCGCTCGAGCGTTTGCGCTCCACGATCCTCGAGGTGATCCCTGGAGCCGTGCAGGGCCTCGCCTACAACCTGCCGGCCTTCAGGGTCGCAGGAAAGGTCCTGGCAGGATTCGCCGCCTACAAGGACCACCTCAGCTACTTCCCCCACTCGGGATCGGTGCTCGCCGGAGTCGAACCCCGCCTCCTCGAAGGCCTCGACCACTCCTCGAAAGGGACACTCCGGTTCAGTGCCGACACCCCGCTGGCCCCGGAACTCGTGGAGGCACTGATCAGGGCCAAGGCGCGGGAGGTCGACCTCGACCTGGATGCCCCGACGGGCTGACGTCCCGGTTCGCAAGGATGCCGATGGAGAGGGAGGCGCCGAAGATGGCGAACCACGAGCCGCGACTCGGGAACCGAGCTGCACCGGTCACAGGACCCCTCGTCGCGTGAGCGCCCGCACCAGCGGTGGGCTGATCTCGCCGTCGTCCGGCACCCGGAGACGGGCGTGTTGGAGCGACTGGCGGCGACGGGCGCCCTCCCGGTCATCAACGCGATGACCAGCGTGAATCATCCCTGCGAGGTCCTGGCCGACCTCTACGCGCTCTCGCGCGACGCCGACATCACCCAGCTGCGTTACCTGTTCATCGGAGCGGATGGCAACATCGCCCGGGCGTGGTGGGAGGCGGCCCAGGCGTTCGGCCTCGACATCCGGCA
>JBQGOU010000382.1:0-2943 GCA_052086865.1 Cellulomonadaceae bacterium | reverse complement strand
CTCTACCACTGAGCCACGTCCGCGCGCCGTCGATCGCCGGTCCCGGCGTCTCGGTGCGTCCCAGACTCTAGTATGCGTGTGCGCCGATAGTCCAACCGGACGCGGCACGTCTCGTCTACGGCCACGGAAACGTGTGCGAAACGTGGGGATGGCTACGGTGAGCGATGTGACGGGACTGCTGGGCTGGGCCGACTTCGCCCAGGTGCGGGCAGCCGGTGCCGTCGAGTGCATCGATCCGTTTGCCGCGCCCGAGCGCCTCGATCGCGGCGTCTGGTTCCTGGTCGCGGACTTCGACGGCCGTGCCCGGGCGTGGCGCTTCGCGCAGGTGCAGCGCCGCGACGGCGCCACGCGTCCTGAGCGGCCCGCGGACCACCCGGGAGCCGCGTGGCGCGGCCCCGAGCCCACGGCATGGACCAGCGCGACGACCCGCACGGACTACGAGGCGGGCGTGCGTGCGGTGCGCGCGCGTATCCGTGAGGGCGACGTCTACCAAGTCAACCTGTGCCGGATGCTCAGCGCCCCGTTGCCCAGCGCCGGAGGTGCAGAGCCCGATGCCTACGGGCTGGCGGGTGTTCTGGCGCAGGGCAACCCGGCACCCTATGCGGGGCTGGTGCACGTGCCCGCCGGCTGTGGGGTCGAGCCCGTGTGGGTGGTGACGGCCTCCCCGGAGCTCTACCTCGCCCGGGAGGGCGCGACGATCAGCTCGGGGCCGATCAAGGGCACTGCCGCGACGGCTGAGTCGCTGCTGGCCAAGGACCGCGCCGAGAACGTCATGATCACCGATCTGGTGCGCAACGACCTGCAGCGGGTCTGTGCCCCCGGGTCGGTGACGGTCGAACGGCTGCTCGCCGTTGAGCAGCACCCCGGCCTCACGCATCTGGTCTCCACGGTCTCCGGGCGGCTGACCCCGGGAGCTGGCTGGGCCGAGATTCTTGGCGCCACGTTTCCGCCCGCATCGGTCTCCGGCGCGCCCAAGCTGGCCGCGCTCGACGTCATCCGCGCGCTGGAACCGGCCGCGCGCGGAGCCTATTGCGGTGCGGTCGGCTGGATCGACGGGGACCGGGAGCGGGCGCGGCTCGCCGTGGGCATCCGCACGTTCACGTGGTCGGACGGCACACTGGGCTTCGGAACCGGTGCGGGGATCACCTGGGGCAGCGATCCGCACGGAGAATGGGAAGAGACGCAGCTCAAGGCCCGCCGCCTGGTCGGCCTTACGTCACAACAGTGGGAGGAACGATGACAGTCCTGTGGTTCGACGGGCAGCTCCGTGACGCGGACGAGCCCCTCGTAGGAAGCCTCGACCACGGCATCACGGTGGGCGACGGAGTCTTCGAGACGTGCTCGATCCAGCGTGGCGAGGCGTTTGCACTCACCCGCCACCTGCGCCGTCTTGCGCGCAGCGCGAAGGGCCTTGGCCTGCCCGCGCCCGACGACGAGCTCATCCGGGCCGCCACGGCCGAGGTTCTTGCCGAGGTCGCCCGGCTGCGGTCCCTCGAGGAGGACTCGGCGCCGTTCTGGCGGTTGCGGATCACGCACACCGCGGGGATCGGCCCCCTGGGCTCGGGCCGGATGGACTCGACGCCGACGCTGATCGTGGCGGCGAGCCCGGCCGATCCACACCCGGTCTCACGCGTGGTCCGGGTGCCGTGGACTCGCAACGAGCACTCGGCTGTCGCCGGGCTCAAGACAACCTCGTACGCCGAGAACGTCGTCGCCCTGGCCCGCGCCACCGCTCGTGGCGCGGACGAGGCCCTTCTGGCCAACACCGTGGGTGACCTGTGCGAGGGCACCGGGTCGAACGTGTTCCTGGAGCGAGACGGAGAGCTCCTCACGCCTCCGCTCTCGAGCGGGTGCCTGGCCGGGATCACGCGCGAGCTCACGCTCGAGTGGTCCGCTGCCGCGGGGCTCCCGGTGCGCGAGGCCGCGCCGGGTGAGCTGCGCTACAGCGACCTGGACGACGTCACCGCCGGGCGCGCGCACCTGATGCTCACCGGCTCTGTCCGCAACGCCGTCCCGGTCGTCACGCTCGACGACGTCGAGGTCGCACCGGGTCCGATCACCGAGGCGGCATGCGAGCTGTTCGCCCAGCGGCTGTCCGCGGACCTGGACCCGTGAGGGCCCTCTGCGTGCCGGTTCGGTGAATCGGGCCGGAACCGGTTAGTATCGTCGCGGACGTTCGGGGGACGGTGCTTGCACCCTCTCCGGAGCGGGCCGCGGGCGATTGGCGCAGTGGTAGCGCGCTTCGTTCACACCGAAGAGGTCACTGGTTCGAACCCAGTATCGCCCACCAGCAGCACCGCACGTCAGAGGCGCTCTCCCGAGAGGGAAGGCGCCTCTGGTGCGTTCTAGATCATTTCCAGCGGCACCGGCTGCGCCGGGGCGGGGAACTCTCGGTCCAGCGCAGCAAGCGCGTTCTCGGGCAGGTGCAGCCGCGCGGCCTCCGCGTTCTGCTCCACATGTACGCGGCTGGACGCCTTGGGGATCGCGATCACGTCGTCTCGCCGCAGCACCCAGGCCAGCGCCACCTGGGCCGTAGTGGCGCCCAGGTCAGCGGCGACGGACTCCAGAACCGCGTTGCCGAGCACCCGACCCTGTTCGATCGGGGAGTAGGCCATCACCCGCAGCCCCCGGCGCTCGCACGCTCCGAACAGGTCCAGCTCCGGCCCACGCCGGGTCAGGTTGTACAGCACCTGGTCCACCTGCGGCCCCGACGCGGAGTGCGCGCCACCGGCGTCGTCCAGCTCGTCCAGGTCGGACGGGTCGAGGTTGCTCACCCCCCAGGACAGGATGTCCCCGGCGGCGGCGAGGTTCTCCATCGCCGTCACCGTCTCGGCCAGCGGCACGCCGCCACGCCAGTGCAGCAGATACAGGTCCAGACGGTCCGTGCCCAATCGCTCGAGGCTTGCGTGACAGGCGGCCGTGGTGCCGGAGACGTCCGCGTGT
>JBQGOU010000381.1:0-2952 GCA_052086865.1 Cellulomonadaceae bacterium | reverse complement strand
CTACGCCGTGAAGCAGCTGCAGAAGCGGGGCCGGCCTGCGCGGGGCAGCTCCCCGGCACGGGTGGTACCGGTGCGGTTCACTGGTGAGGAGCTTGCTGCTTTAACGGCCCGCGCCGAGCGCGAGCACTTGAACCGCTCCGAAGCGATCCGCCAAGCAGTTCAGGAGTGGGCCCGCCGCTGAGAGGCCCTAACAGCTCGACGTACGCTCATGCCTACTGGCAACCAAAGCGGTGCGACAGGCAAGACAAAACCCCGGCCGTCTGATCGACTCCCAAGGGAGTTACAGGGACGGTTCCGGGGTGTTACCGAAGACGATACTGGGGATGTGTGACGTGGGCAAGCAGGGCAGCTACGAAGTCGCTGAGCATCACTTCAGCTCTGCCCGTCTGCATCACTACCTCGTGGCGGCCGGCGGGGACCGCGACCTCGCGCACGCGCTGTACGTCTGGAACAGTCAGCTCGCGGCCGCGTTCTTCGCCGACCTCGGACATCTCGAGGTGGCGGTACGCAACGCTTTGGATGAGCGCATGACGATGAGGTACCAGAGCGCTGGCCATCCTGGCTCCTGGCTGGATGACCCGACAGGCGCTCTTGGTCGCGACCTCATCAACGCCCGTCCGCGCCATCGGCAGCCCTATCGAGACATCGACCGCGCCCGGCAGCGGGTCCACGACAACGGCAAGCCGCTTGATCACGGGCAGATCATCTCCGAGACATCGCTCGGACTGTGGCACCAACTGGTCTCCAAACGCTTCGCGTCTTCACTCTGGCCTGATCTAGCCGGAGCGTTCCCTCACGCGCCGAGTCGTAACCGTGCACTGGTGGCTGACCGGCTCGAGGCGCTCCGCGATCTCCGTAACCGCATCGGCCATCATCACCGGATTTGGAACCTCCCCTGCGAGCGACTTCGGGTACAGCTTCAGGAGCTCGCTGGGTACATCGATCCTGACCTAGCGACATGGATAGAGGCGAGCTCCTCCCTGTCGAGCACTCTGGCTCGATCTCCTCTCGCTGTCCCCTGAACAGGCACGACACCGATCAAAGCCCTAGATCCCCATATGGACGATTGGGGTTTTGGGGGTATGGGGTGCTCATGCCGTCGGGGACGACTCGGTCGGGGTCTGCTGCACCGAAGACAGTTGCCCCAGCGCGGCGCACTTCCGCTTGTCGGTCGAGCGAGCCGAGGGTTTCTAGCGGCCATACCCCTGTTCGTTGCGGTTGGGGGTATGGGGGTTTGTGCGTTGCCGGTAGGAGGTCGTGCTGGTATCAGATGCCGGTGTTGACCGTTTTGGCTTCCTGGCCTGCGGGGTGTCCCTCGGCCTGACGTGTGCGCCTGGCACACGTTCCCGGCTGTTGATGCGCATCACCCGTTGCACCTCAGGATCGAGGGCCTCCCACTGCTCAGGAGTGAACTGCTTGACGAGGCGCCGCAGGCGGCGCTGCTCGGGCGTGACGGCGGCGGCCTCGCGGTACTCCTGACGTTGCTGGGTAACGGTCTTTTTCTGCTGGGTTCGCCGCCGAGGCGCGTGCTCAAGGTCGTGTTGGTTCTCGATGCGGGTGCAGGCGCTCTGTGCTTGCCGGCGATCATTGCGCCCGTGCCACACCTCGCCGGTGTCGTTGACGCGCGAGACGACGACGTGGATGTGGTCCTTTCCGTGACGCACGGCAACCCAGGGGTGCTCTCCTACGCCCATGTCGTCCATGAAGCGTGAGGCGATGTCCGCCCACTCTTGGTCGCCCATCACTCGATCTCCGGGTGCGGCGCGGAGAGAGGCTTGCCAGATCGGCTTGGTGATGTCGGGGCGCTGTCGCTGAGAGTGTCGTACGTCGGCTACCCATTGGGCGGGATCGGTCGCTCCTTCCGCTCCGATGTTCGAGGCGATCACCATGCCTCCTGAGTGGCGCTGCCCGTCTTTGACGTACTGGTGTTCGTTGCTCTTCCCCGGGCCGTGAAGGTACGCGGCGATGTCTCCTACGCGTTCCCCCCGGGTGATCTTGGCGATCACGATGCTCTCCGGGTCCATGCGCGGATCTCGGCGAGCTCCGCGCGGGTGGCTTCGATGGCTGAGAGTAGCTCGGCAGTGCTTGGCCCCTCGGGGCCCCCGCGCTCGGCGACGTTTAGTGCGCGCGCGATCTGGTTGAGGTTGTTGCCCACGCGACCGAGGTCGGCGCGCAACCCGGCGACCTCACCGCCGAGTTCACTGTGCCCGAGTTCGCGCAAGGCGAGCGAGCTCATCACGCGCTCCCTCGCCCATCGTGCGACCGACCCTCTGCCGTCGGCTTCGGCGAGGTGTCGCCACGCTTCAAGCTCGTCCTGGCTCAGCGAGATGCCCACGCGGTGTGTGCGCTTGGCATCGCCCATCGCCGGGCGGCCCGCGCCTTTGCGGGTCGCGGAATCGGGTTGCTCGAGCTGCGCCTCGCGGCGTAGCGCGGCTTCGCGGTTCGACTGCGCGATGACGTCCTGGAGCCACGCGGGCAGCTCCTGCTCTGCAAGAGTTGCCGGCTGGTCGGCAGCTGCCGGGGGCGTCCCGTGGGCCGGCGCGGGGCGACCAGCGTGTCGATCGATCGGCACGATGCTCCTCCTTTGTCTGAGCCCTGGCGAAGACCGCGACCGGCAGGTCGCCCACGCTCTCCGCGTAGGAGCAAGGTGGATTGAGTGGGACACGACGGGGCAGTGAGGAACGAACGGTGCGCCCCGTTGTGTCACGCTCAATCATACCTTGCATCGTTTCCAGCGCTCCGACGTAGGAGGAACACAGCGCGCTGGAAACAGGGGCCGGGGACCGGGCCGGTCGCGGCCGCAAAGGAGGGACGACGCGCGGCCGGGTCGGTCCCCGGCTATCGACGCGTAGCGTCGATGTACGACCCCGACGAGGGGTCGTGGGGCCAGCCGGCGCCGGATCTTCCAACGTGCCACGCTGCCGCGACGTAGCTCGAGCGAATCAGCGTGCG
>JBQGOU010000380.1:0-2964 GCA_052086865.1 Cellulomonadaceae bacterium | reverse complement strand
GTTAGGTACCCAATCCGAGGGTTCTAACCCTCGGTCTCGGTGACTAACCCTCGGTCTCGGCGGGAGAGGGGGGAGAGCGGGAGAGGGGGGAAGAGGGGGGAGCGGAAGAGAGGGGGGAGGGGGGGGAGAGGAGAGAGATAAGGGGGCAGGGGGCGGGCGTGCGGGAGGGCGCGCTGGGGGCGGGGCGCTGGGAGGAGCGTGCCGGGTGAGGGCTGCTGTGCGGGGGTGCGTGTCGGACGCGGGCGCTAGTGTCGAGACCATGATCCGCACCATCGCCGTCGGGGGTTACCGCACGCTGCGCGACGTCGTGCTCGAGCTCGGCCGCCTCACCCTGGTCACCGGGGCCAACGGATCGGGCAAGTCCAACCTGTACCGCGCGCTGCGCCTGCTCGCCGAGTGCGGCGACGGCCGCGTGATCACAGCGCTGGCGCGTGAGGGCGGCCTGCCGTCGGCCCTGTGGGCGGGGCCCGAGCAGGGTACCCGGGGGCGCCGTCCGGCGCAGGGAACCGTACGCACCGGCCCCGTGGCACTGCGCCTGGGTTACCGCGCGGACGATCTGTCCTACGCCATCGAGCTCGGCCTGCCCCAGGACGGGGGCAGCGCCTTCATGCTGGACCCCGAGATCAAGGTCGAGACCGTGTGGGCCGGCGACGTGCCGCGGCCCGCGACCATCCTCGCCCAGCGCCACGGCGGGCGCACCGAGATCCGCGACACCGAGGACCAGCTCGCGCGGGGCCCCCGACTGGCCACCCACGAGTCCATGATCGGGGAGTTCGCGGATGTCGGCGCAGCCCCCGAGCTTGCCGAGGTGCGCCGCACGCTGCGCTCGTGGCGCTTCTACGACCAGTTCCGCACCGATCCGCTCGCCCCGGCCCGCAGCGTGCAGATTGGCACCCGCACCCCGGTGCTCGCCGCGGACGGCACGGACCTTGCCGCCGCGATCGAGACGGTACGCGAGGCGGGCTACGGCCCGGATCTCGACGCCGCCGTCGCCGAGGCGTTTCCCGGGGCGAGCGTGCGCGTCACCTCGGAGTCGGGTCGCTTCGCGCTGATGCTGGACCAGGACGGCCTGCTGCGCGGGCTCACCGCGGCCGAGCTCTCCGACGGCACGCTGCGCTACCTGCTCCTGGTCGCCGCGCTGCTGTCCCCGGACCCGCCGCGGCTGCTTGTTCTGAACGAGCCGGAGACGAGTCTGCACCCGGATCTGCTGCCCGCGCTCGGTCGGCTGATCGCGCGGGCAGCCGCGCGCGTGCAGACCATCGTCGTGACGCACTCGGCGACCCTGGTCCGCGTGATCGAGGAGGCCACGGGCCAGGACGCCTCGGCCGACGGCGCCTGGGCCGTGGACGCGGGCGCGAGCGACGGGCCGGGGCTGGACCCGGACGACGTCGTGCACGTGCACCTGCGCCGCCGCGGCGGGGAGAGCACGATCGACGGACGTGAGGGCCTGCTCGACGTCCCGCGCTGGGTGTGGCCCAAGCGGTAGGCGCTGGAGCGCGAGGAGTTCACCCGGCGTGATGTCCCTGGCGCAATCCCTGCCGCTGGCGGGCGAGGGGCCGGTCAGCGCTCAGCGGTCGGCGAGCCACTCCCGAGCCGCTGCGGCCTCCTGGTCCAGGACCGAGTGGATCGCGGACGCCGCGGCCTGTGCCACGGCGGCGCCGAACAGGGGGATCGATGCCTTGATCTCCCCGTCGTAGCGCAGCACGCTCCCGTCGGCATCCGGTGCGAGCGAGACGGTGCCGGTCATCCGCACGGGCACGCCCGTGACCTCGAGCACGACCGTGCCGTGGCGCCCGGGCCCCGACGGCGTGGACCATGCCTCCACCTGGCGCAGCTCGAGGCGTTCGCCCACGAACGCGCGGGCCTGGGCCGGGATCTGCGCCGCGGCGATCGAGCGCCGGACGGTGACCGTCAGCTCGGCGTCGGGAGAGCCGGTGATGACCACGTCCTCGATGCGCGCGGGGGAGTGCGCCGACTTGTGCTCGATGAAAGCCCGATCGGCGAACATCACGGTGACGTCCCCCGGACTCGCGGGCAGGTGGTGCTCGCTGGTCAGGTGCACCGTCACGTCCCTTCTACGCGTCGGGCCCGCGGCTGGCGCGCCCTCGACCCCGAGCCTATCGCCCCACGTCGGGGTGGGCATTCCGCGTACGCTGGAGCCCGTGTCCGCGATGAGTGAGCTGATCTCCCGGCACGCCGAGCTCGGTGAGCCCGACGTCGACTGGCTGCATCTGCTGGTCGGCGACTGGCAGGTGATCTCGGACCTCGCCTTCGCAGACCTGATCCTGTGGCTGCCCACGCAGGACGGGCGATTCGTCGCCATTGCGCACTGCCGCCCGAGCACCGGCGCCACGGTGCACTATGACGACATCGTCGGCAGCTTCGCCCAGGAGGGGCAGCTCGGCCAGCTGCGCCGGACCTACAACGAGGCGCGTACCCAGCGTGAGCGCGAGCCGCGGTGGGTGGGTGCGTATGCGGTGCGCGAGCTCGCCGTGCCCGTGGTGCACCACGACGTCGTGATCGCGGTTGTGGTGCGCCAGACCTACCTCGGCTCTGGGCGCACCCCCAGCCGGCTCGAGCTCAACTACGTCGAGGCGGCGGACGGCCTGTCCGAGATGATCTCGCGCGGGGAGTTCCCCTACCAGGACCATGCGGCCGGGCCGCACCGTGGTGCACCGCGCGTGGGCGACGGGCTGATCCGGCTGAACTCCGAGGGGGAGGTGCTCTACGCCAGCCCCAACGCGCTGAGCTGTCTGCACCGCCTGGGGGTGATCGGGCCCCTGGTGGGGGAGTCGCTCATCGAGGTCACCACCAACCTGGTCCAGCAGCGTGCCCCCGTGGACGAGTCCATGCCCGTCGTGCTGATGGGTCGGGCGGCCTGGCGCACCGAGCTGGAGTCGCCGCGGGTCTCGCTCTCGGTGCGTGCGCTGCCGCTGACCGAGGACGGGCGCCGGATGGGTGCGG
>JBQGOU010000379.1:0-2977 GCA_052086865.1 Cellulomonadaceae bacterium | reverse complement strand
AGATTACTCGTCGTCAAGAGTCTTGACGCGCGGCCCGGGCCACGCGGCGGCTGAGCCCCGCAGTGCTTCAGCCCCGCAGCGCCTCCTTGAGGGAGACACGCGCGCCCATGCGCGTGACCGCGCGCTCGTAGATGCGGCCCGCCACGAGCACGAGCAGCAGGGTGGCCAGGACGCTCAGGCCCAGCGTCAGCGCGATCTCCCAGCCCGGCGCCACGCCCATCGCGATGCGGATCGGCATGAGGATGGGGGAGAAGAACGGGATCAGGGACAGCACCGTGACGAGCGTGTTCTCCGGCTGCCAGGGGGCGATCGAGACGCCGATGATGTACGGGATCATCAGCATCATCATCACCGGCGTCAGGACGTTGCCGACGTCCTCCTGCCGGGACACCAGGGAGGACAGCGCCCCCAGCAGCGTCGCGTACATCGCATACCCGACCACGAACCAGACCACGATCCACAGCGCGGCCATGCCGAGCTGGATGTCGACCCCGTCCAGGAGCCCGAACACGGCGGCGGCCCCCGCCCCCACACCCGCGTAGAGGATCACCTGGATCAGGCCGAGCACGCCGATGCCCAGCACCTTCCCGGCGATCAGCTGCCAGGGACGAATCGTGGACAGCAGCAGCTCGACCACGCGGCTGCTCTTCTCCTCGACCACGCCCTGGGAGACCATCTGTCCGCTCGACATGATCGCCACGAAGATCAGGATGCCGGCGACCACGCCGGTCAGGCCCTGTGCGGTGTCCACTTCCGCCGTCGGCGTGCCGAGCGTCTCGACGGCCGGCGCGGCGCCGAGCACTGCCTGGTTGACCGCGGCCGGGTCGCCGCCCAGGTCGGCAACCGCGCCGTCGAGCGCCAGCTGCTGGGCAAGGATCGCCATCGCCGGCTCCAGCGCCGGGTCGAGCGTCGAGTCGACCACCACCGTCACCGCGGCGCCGTCCGTCTCGACATAGGCCGCCACGTCCTGGTCGCGGACAGCCTGGCGTCCGGCGGCATCGTCGAGGACCCGGGTCTCGACCTCGACGCCGGTGGTCGCCGCAGCGGAGCCGAGTGCGGCGTCGAGCCCTGGCGCGGAGCTGCTGACGCCGACCGTGATCGGATCCGGCTCGCGATCCTGGAGCAGCGAGAGCACGAAGGAGCCGCCGATGATCGCGACAAGCAGGGCGACGGTGGTCCAGATGAACGCCTTGGACCGCACGCGGGTGCTGATCTCACGTCCGGCGACCAGGCGGACCGCGGTGCCCGCCCTCATGCGGCACTCCCGTTCTCGGTGCCCGGATCCTCGCTGACCACGTGGCGGTACAACTCCACGAGGGAGGGCCGGACCTGACCGAAGCCGAGCACCGGGCCGGTGCGCAGCGCCGCGGTGAGCAGGCCCTGCTCGGCGCCGGGGGTACGGACCTCGACGGTGGTCACGTGACCGGCGGGGGCGTGCTCCTCGCGCCGCACGGTGATGCCAGGCAGCCCGGCGGCCCAGCCGTCCCGGGTGTCCGGGGCAGTGATCTGCCAGCGCGGTGACTCGGTGGACCGCAGTTCGTCGACGGTTCCGACCGCCGTCATCCGTCCGGCCGCGATGATGCCGACGCGGTCGCACACCCGCTCGACCAGGTCGAGCTGGTGGGAGGAGAAGATGACGGGGACGCCGCTGCCGGCCGCGTCGCGCAGCACGCCGCTCATGACGTCCACGGCCACGGGGTCCAGCCCGGAGAACGGCTCGTCGAGCACCAGGATCTGGGGGTCGTGCACCAGGGCCGCGGCCAGCTGCACGCGCTGCTGGTTGCCGAGCGAGAGCTTCTGGACGTTGTCCCCGCGCCGCGAGGCGATCCCCAACCGGTCGGTCCAGCGCTCCATCGCGGACACGGCCTCCGCCTTCGGCATGCCGTGCAGTCGGGCGAGATACGTCAGCTGTTCGCCCACGCGCATCGTGGGGTACAGCCCGCGCTCCTCGGGCATGTAGCCCACCGTGCGCCGGGCGTCCAGGTCCAGCGGACGTCCGTCCCAGCGAACCTCGCCCGAGTCCGGTGCGAGCACGCCGAGGGCGATGCGCATCGTGGTGGTCTTGCCTGCGCCGTTCGAGCCCACGAAGCCGAAGATCTCCCCGGCGTGCACGGTGAAGGTCACTCCGTCGAGAGCCTTGAGGCTCCCGTAGGACTTGACCAGATGATCGATCTCGAGCTGCGCCATGGCTTCCTCGTCCTCCGGGGCTGATGCGGCATCCAGGTTAGCCGGTCCGGGCGCCCGCGGCATGTGTGGCAGACCCGTCGGGGATGGGCGCGCCTAGGTCGGCGCAGGTAGGGGTCGCGGCGTCACCGTGGCTGGCGGAGGTGGAGCGCCTGCCGGATCTGGGCGATGACCATGGCTGGGCGCCGGGTGAGATCGTCCCAGGTGAACCGCAGGATCAGATACTCGCCCAGAGCTACGCGGTTCTGGCGCGTTCGGTCGCGTTGAAAGGCCACGTGACCGTGCGCCGCACGCCCGTCCACCTCGATTGCCACACGGGCCCCGGGGAAGAGCACGTCGATGACGGCGGTTCTCCCACCGGCGTCGGTGATCTCGGCATTCGCCACCCACCCGGTGATTGCGGCCTCGTCGAGCAGGGCATGAAGTCTGCGCTCGGCCGCGCTGAGGGCTCCGGTGCGCGTCTGGGCGAGGATGCGCCTGAGCTGCGTTGATCCCCAGGTTCGCGGGCGTGTCCTCAGCGCGGACTCGAGGTCGCTTCGGCTCACGAGCTTTCTGGTCGACGCCCAGGCGAGGAGCGAATCGGCCTCGGGGGCAGGCAGGTGCGCGAGGGCGTCCACGATGCTGCGGGTGCGGGTGGTGAACCGCAGCGGACCACAGCTGGTGACGTCGGCAGCAGCGAGGACGAATCGGTGCGGCACCAGGTTGTGCACGGGTCGACGATCGACCGGGACCCACACGTGCACCGTCGTCGCGGCCGGGACCGGCAGACCGTGCCAGGCGGCGGCTGTCTGCC
>JBQGOU010000378.1:0-2990 GCA_052086865.1 Cellulomonadaceae bacterium | reverse complement strand
CCAGAAGTCGCAGGGCAGCGGCCTTGTCGAGCGGGTTGTTCTGGTTGCCGCACTTGGGCGACTGCACGCAGGCGGGGCAGCCGTCAGTGCAAGGGCACTCGGCGATCGCGTCCCGGGTTGCCCGCAGCCAGAGGGCGCCGAGCCGGAAACCTCGTTCGGCGAACCCGGCACCGCCGGGGTAGGCGTCGTAGACGAACACGGTCGCCCGTTCCGTGTCGACGTGCAGCGCGGTCGATACCCCGCCCAGGTCCCACCGGTCGCATGTGGCGAGCAGGGGCAGCAGGCCGATGGAGGCGTGCTCAGCCGCGTGCAACGCCCCGGGAAGCTGCTCCGTGGTGATGTGCGCACGGTCGAGGACGGCCGAGTCCACCGTCCACCAGACCGCCGTCGTCGGCAGCATGCGTTCGGGCAGGTCGAGCTCGACCGTTGCGAGAACCTCCATGCCGGGCAGGCGACGTTTCTGGAAGTTGAGCACCTGCGTGGTCACCTCGACGTCCCCGAGGCCCCAGCTGACTCCGTGCCAGTCGTGGGTCTCCCGCGTCTCGTGGATGGCGATGGACGTCAACCAGCGTGACCACGTGCCGTAGTCGACCGTGCGGCGGGTGACGACGGCGACGTGCGCGTCGAGGTCGAGCTCGTCGACGACGAAGGAGTCGCCTTGGTGCACGTACACCGCGCCCTGGTGCACGCTCGCGTCGGCGGCGCTCGCGTCGACGGTGCCAAGCAGCCGGCCGGTCGTGTTCTCGACGACGCGCACAGGCTCTCCACCCGAACCGCGCAGGTCCGTGAGCAGTGCGGCGCGCGAGGCGTGGGTCCAGTACCAGCCCGACGGGCGCTTGCGCAGCGCCCCACGGGCGACCAGGACATCCAGAACGGACTCGGCGGCCGGGCCGAACATCGGAAGGTCGTCGCGGCGCAGGGGAATCTCGGCTGCCGCGGCACACAGGTGCGGTGCCAGCACGTGGGGGTTCGTCGGATCGAAGACGGTGGCCTCGAGCGGCGCGGCGAAGATCGCCTCGGGGTGGTGCACCAGGAAGGTGTCCAGCGGGTCCTCGCGAGCGATGAGCACGACAAGGCCGTCGGCTCCGGCGCGGCCGGCACGGCCCGCCTGTTGCCACACCGACATTCTGGTGCCTGGCCACCCGACGATGACGACGGCGTCGAGCCCGGCGATGTCGACCCCGAGCTCGAGAGCGTTGGTCGTGGCCAGCGCGCGAAGCGCGCCGGAACGCAGATCCTGTTCGAGCGCTCGGCGCTCCTCCGGCAGGTACCCGCCGCGGTAGGCGGCGACGGTGGGCACGAGGCCGGGGTCGATCAGCGCCAGCTCGCGCTGGGTGTGCAGCGCGACCGACTCGGCCCCGCGTCGTGACCGGGTGAAGGCCAGGGTGCGGGCTCCCGCGGCCGTGAGGTCGGTGAGCAGGTCCGCGGCGACGGCGGTTGCCGACCGGCGCGGTCGATCGTCGGGGATGTCGGAGGGTGGGACCGGGGGAGTGGCCACCCACCACTCGTCAGGTTGTTCCCCGCACCGGCCGATGGGGTCGGACCACGCCTTCTGCGGCCCCGCCCCGGGGGCGCTCGCTGCACTCGCGCCCCCCGAGATGTCTTCCCAGGCACTGGTGCCGCTGCCGCCAGAGGCGCCTTCGGGTGGGGAGGCGAGGACGGTGAAGCCGTCGAGATCGGGACCCGTGCCCGGAAGGGGTGGCGGTTCCCACAGGGCGAAGGTCTTGTGCCCAGTGGGCGAGGTGTCGGCGGCGACGACTGTGACCTCATCGGGCGGCACACCGATCAGGCGGCCGGCAGAACTGGCCGGGTCGGCGGTCGTCGCGGAGGCCAGCACGAAGGTCGGCGACGTACCCGACAGATGCTCCACGACCCGTCGCAGTCGCCGCAGGACGAGCGCGACGTGCGCACCAAAGACCCCGCGGAACGCGTGCCCCTCGTCGACGATGACGTAGCGCAGACCGCGCAGCAGTCGCACCCAGCGCGCATGGTTGGGCAGCAGGGCGAAGTGCAGGAAGTCGGGGTTGGTCAGAACGACGTCGGCGTGGTCACGGATCCAGCGGCGATCGGCGCCCGGAGTGTCCCCGTCGCATGTGCTCGCGCGCACGTCGCGGATCTCGGCCGCCGCGAGGAGGCGGTGCAGGCCGACCAGCTGATCGGCCGCGAGCGCCTTGGTGGGGCACAGATACAGCACGGACGCCCGCCGACCGACGGTTTCGATGCGACCGGCGGCAGCGCCGGTCGGGCTGGCGTTGCGCACGGCGGTGAGTGCGGGAAGCCAGAAGGCGAGCGACTTCCCCGAGCCCGTCGATGTGGCGATCGCCGTGTGGCGCCCGGCCCAGGCCGCGTCGGCCGCCTCGGCCTGATGGGCCCATGGCCGCTCGACGCCGAGGGCGCGGTAGCCCGCGACGAGGGCAGAGTCGACCCACTGGGGCCAGTCACTCTGTTGCCCGGGGCGCGCCGGGAGGTGTTCGACGTGGGTGAGCTGGTCAGCGCGGCGCCCGCCGGCCAGGAGGGCCTGGAGGAGATCGTCTGACCGAGGCACGGGACCATTCTCTCCCGTCAGCGCTTTCGTGCCCGCTCATCGGCTCTCGTCCACGATGTGAGCGCTGACGCGCTCGGTCGTTGACATCCGACGGCGAGCCTGCCTAAATTCCGGACTGAGGTCGCCGTCACCTGATGTCGCCTCGGGTAATGAGTGTCAGCGACAAGCCCCGGCTCGCTGGCCGGCAACCCTCCTGCGCGGCGGGGTGCTCCGGGTGAGGACCAGGTTCCGGCGATGTGCCGGGGCAAGAGCGCAGCCGCCGATCTGGTGGCCGGACGAAAGGTATGCGATGGCTGGGACGCAGGCACGCGAGATCACGTCGACGTCGACGATGACCGCCTGCATGTGTTGCCGCCCTTGCATGATGCCGGCGTGTTGCCGCTGTCTGTAGAGCCCTTCGGCTTCGCACACACCGCACCCGGGAACGACACGCACGCAGCTGCTG
>JBQGOU010000377.1:0-3000 GCA_052086865.1 Cellulomonadaceae bacterium | reverse complement strand
CGGTGCTGGTGCCGACCAAGGACGGGTGGGACGTGCGCGAGATGCCCACGTACTCGCCTATCGCGATGGCTGGCAATGCGCCCAACCTGCCCGACGACACCCGGTCTCGCACGATCCGGGTGCTGCTGCTCCCGGACTACGAGGGCAGGGTCGAGTCGTCCGACTGGGAAGAGATCGAGATCGATGCCTTCGACCTCGGGGAGTCCCTGGCCGTGTGGGCCGAGTCCGTTCGGGACACAGTGCGCACTGTTCGCCCGCCGCTACCCGACGGGTGCACGGGCCGCTCCAAGGAGCGGTGGAGCCCGCTGCGTCGGGTTGCTGAGGCTGCCGGGGGGCGCTGGCCGCAGGTGACGGACGAGCTGATCGTCCGGGACCTGGCAGAGGCAGCGGCCGACCGTGAGGACGGTCTGATCACCGTCCCGCCCGCTGTCACGCTGCTGCGGGATCTCGCCGAGGTCTGGACCGTCGACGCCGCGTTTGTGCCCACGACGCTGTTGGTCGAGCGACTGATCTTCGAGAACCCGAGGTTCTGGGGACCGGAGTCGGCCTACGGTCGCGCACTGACCGTCCAGAGGCTCGGTCGGATGCTGGCCCAGCACTTCAAGGTCAACTCGTCTCGGCAGGGTGACAGCCCGCGGGGGTACTACCGCAGCACCCTCGCGCCGGTGTGGCGTCGGATGGGAGTGGCACCCCCTAAACAGACCGACGGAACCGACGGAACCGCCGAACCGACGGGTGGTGAACTTCGGTGAAGACGTACCGAAAGCACTACTGCCAGGCCCGTCACCGCACCTTCCGCACCCTCGCCAAGTGCGTGTTCTCCCGAGCCGTGTGGGTGACCGGCAATGGCCCGTTCGCGGTCGTCGCGTGGTGCGGCGACCTGACCGTCAGCCTGCACCCCGACGTCGACACTGCTCGCTCGAGCAAGGAGTTCATCGACGGCCACGGGTGCGGAGGGCGATGCCGACGAGATCACGAGATCGTCCTGCTCGAGGCGGTGACCTCATGAGCGCTGAGCCCATCGAGTGCGACATCGACGAGCCGACCGCGAACGAGCGTCGCGACGCCGACCGGGCCGACCTGCTGCGCCAGCTCGAGGCGCACCGGGCAAACGGGGTGCCGATCCCGTGCATCGCGGGAGACACCGTGCCCGGTGACTACTGGACGTCCGACCACCCAGACGAGCAGGCCCTCGCGGCCGACGCGTGCATGGCCTGCCCGCTGCTGTTCCAGTGCGAGACCTACGGCATGACCTGGACGCGCGAGACCGGCTGCTACGGCGGCCGCGCAGAACGTGAACGCCGACCCCTCGGCAGACCCAAGAAGGAGAACCAAGCATGACCGAGAACAACTACCTCATCATCGACGCAGACGGTGTCCCGAGCGGATCGGCCGACCTCGACCAGATCCAGACCGCAGCGACCGTGCTCGGGTTCGACCTCGCCGCCGCGAGCGACTGCCCGGCCGACGTCGACCGGCTGCTCGAGGCGGCCCTGGCCGAACACGGGCCGCACGGCGTCGGATTCGTGCTCGGCGCCGCGCTGCGGCACGTCGTCGTCAACGTGCTGGCGCCGGTGCTCGAGGTGACCGACGAGCTGCACAAGGTCGGCGCGCTCAGCCACGACCTGCGATCCGGGCTCGCCGACGCAGCGTTCAACGCGAGGGAGGCCCTGCGGTGACCGAGACCACGAGCAAGCCCGAGCACGTCGACGAGCACGGCGCCGCGCACCGTCACGGGTGCGCGATGCCCGGTTGGATCTCGGACGGGCGAGCCGTCGCCGGATGGCACGCCGTCCGGTGTAGCGAGTGCGGGACCGTGCGTCTCGTGCGGGCGGGAGGTGTGCGGTGACCTGTCGATGCTGTCGTCGTCTCTCGCCCGGGGCCAGGCAGTTGCTGCGCCGGGCTGCTCGACCTCGTCCTCAGCCTGTGTGGCTGTTCCGATGACTACCCGCGACGAAGGCTCTGTGCGGATCGTGAGCACGTCGGCGACCGCCCCGTCGTTCCTGGCGTTCGTGCGTCCGCCCGGTGAGGCGCGCGAGACGCGCGTGCGTCAGATCCGGGATCTGTGGAAGTGCGATCGCTGCGGCAGCGCACGTGAACCGTCCTGCGAGCACGCGCGGGCCGCGCACACAGCATCCCTCGCACACAACGACGCGGCCAACCCGGCCGCTGCCGACGAAGGAGAGATCTCATGAACGACAACACCAACGAGCACCGCAGCGCGGTCGCACGCGGGCGAGCGCAGTACCTCGCCAGCCATCCCCGGCGTGCTGCACAGCTCGAGCAGGACCGTGGCGTCGACGTCGAGTTCGACCCCGTCGAAGAGCGAGCCCGCGTCAAGGCGGCCGAGTACCGCCGAACCATCACCCGACCCGAACACCGCTGAACGGAGAAACCACACCATGACCACACGCACCAAGCTCGCTCCCGCCCCCACGCCAGCCGAGATGCTCACCTCCGCGTTGAGCAGCATCCCCGGCTACACCAAGGCCGCACGAGCCGTCGCCACCACCGCATCGTGGGCAGCCCCGCAGATGCCGGTCAGCGACCTGCCCGGCGAGCTCGCAGCGCTCGCCGCCGACGGCTCGCCCCTGCCCGAGGACCTGCTGGACCGAATCGCCAAGCGCGAGGCGCGCCACCGTGCGACCAACGAAGCCCGCAACCTGCTCGACCAGACTCGTGCCCGCGCGCAGTTCGAGCTCGACGAGCTGGTGATCAGCGGATCCGATCAGGCGTTCATCTACCTCCGTGAACGCCTGGCCGAGGTGATCGGCAACACGCGGCGACTCGCCGAAGCCGACGCACCGACCGACGCACACGACGCCATCAGCCGCGGTGAGTCCGCAATCGACGCGTTCCGCGAGCTGGAAGCACTGGCCGCTGCCTACGACGCGATCCGCTCCGCTCAGCGCAAGATCCTCGAACAGGTCGCCGGTCGCGACCCGTGGGCGAACGACAACGGCCACGACCGGGTCCTGCGCTCGGGCCTGACCAACGATG
>JBQGOU010000376.1:0-3019 GCA_052086865.1 Cellulomonadaceae bacterium | reverse complement strand
CCCTACCCGACCACCGACACGCTCAGGCGACTACACCCTCGATCGTGAAGAGCCGAGAAAGGTCGTGGTCGGCAGCCGCGAGGTTCTCGATCAACATTGAGATGTGTGCCAAATCGGGCGGGGCGGCATCGAGCATATGCGTGAAGGCTGTCTCGTCGAGATGCGGTCCTGTTGAGGCGCGGAGCGGCTCGCCACCTATGTTGCATAGGCGGTCGAGTGCATGTGAGCTTGAGTAGATGTGTGGCCAGCCGCCGTCCAGGATGAGGCGTGCGAGTCGTCGTCCATCGGTGAATCCCGCGACTTGGGCGGCAAATTCGGCGTCGGGCTGGTGCAGGCTGTTGGCGAGGTCTCCAAGGGCCCAGCCGTTTTCGGGTGCGATCGCTGCGTACCACTGTTTGAGTTGCGCCGTGTGCGCGCGGACCGTATCTATCGCTGCGCCGTCGGAGTATGTCACGAGCTCGGACAGCAGCTGCGCTGCCTCGGTGATGTCGCCGTCCGCGGGGACGCTGAGTGCCCGTCGAGCAAGCTCGTTGTAGAGCGAGTCCGAGAGCACTCCTTCGTGGCGGAGTATCCAACGTGCGTCGGTGTCCATGTTGCGGCCGACAAGCCACGCGCATCCTCGCAGTGGCGTTGACGATGAACTGAGCACGGACTTGATGAGGGCGCCGACGGTCTTCCGGTCGGCTTCGATATCCGACCGGGGAAGTTGCGATGCAGATGATGGCGTCGTGCCTACGGACGCCGCCGTTGTCGGTGCCGTGTCTTGGCGCGCCGGCGACGCAGACGCGATCGGTGGCACTTCTGGTCGACGGTGGGGCGGAAACACATGCCGGGGTGGGTGAAGGCTCCAGGAGATGACATTCAGCGCTGCTCGAAGGTGGGCGCACCGGATGCGGCCGTCGGACTCCAAGATCAGCCGCCGGGAGCGCAGCTCTTCGAGGGCTCCTTCGAGCCACGGCCGGTCTCGCTGAAGAATGGGCAGGAACGCCTCAACTTCGTTTTGGCCCACTCCAGAGTCGACTCCGGCGACTTGAGCGATAGCGATGGCAACCAGTGCTAGGTCTGCCCGGTTGTGGTCGCGGAGTTCGAGCGCCTGTCTGCGAACCCTTCGCCACCCGCCGGTGAGCGTGTAGGCGAACTGCCAGGAGGTTGCCTCGCGTTCGGCGATGTCGATGCGTTGCTCGAAGTGGAAGTCGCGGGGGTGGGTTCCCACGTGGTCATCGAGAGCGCGAATGCGGGGAAAGAGCGTTGTGCGTTGCTCCCGCACATATTGGGCGAGGCGGGTTACCGCGCTACGAGCGCTGAGGTGAACTGTGCGGACACCGCCCGCCACATGGTCGATGCCGACGATCAGCACGAGCTGGTCAGGGGTGGCGGCTTCCGCGAACTCGCGCACTGCGTCCGTGGAGAGATCCTGCGCATCGTCGATGAACAGAACTTTCCGGTGCGGGAAGGCGGCCAAGTCTGTGAGCCAGGAGCGCACGCTCTTCTGACGTGCGTTGTCACGCAGCCGTAGGACTTCGTACCCGTCTTTCATAAGGCTTCGTAAGGCCTGGTAGGCGCAGATCGACTTCCCCGAGCCCGTGGGTCCGTTGAGGACCACGGCGCGATCGTGCTGGAGCGATCGCATGACCGTTTCGACCTCGTCAAGTTCTGGACAGGCATCCACATCCTGCGGGCCGAGACGCTCTCCCGCTAGCCAGGATTCGACGCCTCGGCTGCCGCCGTAGGTCACCGTGTGCCACGACGAGCGATCCTCCTGGAGCATGTACTTTTCAGCCAGGAGCGGCAGGACTACTTCGGCCGTCTCCCGGATGTCGTCCGCTCCGGCCGCGTGCGGTCCAATGCGGATCGTTCGCCAAGATTGATCGAGTGGCTGCACCAGCTCGTCCACTACGACCTCGTCGCTTTCTGAATAGCCGACGACAACAAGCGTCCGAGCGTGCGTTGAGCGGAGCTCCGCTATCACTGCGAGCACTTCGGATGACACCACTCCGGGCTCATGCGGCAAAGTCCACGACTCGCTCAGCCTCGCGGCATCCCCGTGCGGTTTGAAGAGCACACCCACCGGGAGGGAGGTCCCGTAGAGCCGCTGATAGGCGTGCTCAAGCGCAGTGTCCCAGTTTAGTGAGACCACGCATTCGATGACCCCAGCATGGATGAGGCGTGCGAGGGCTTCGTGAGCGACGGAGGGTTGGGCGCTACGTTCCGCATCGAGCTTGGCGAACTGGTTCTGGAACCTGGTGCGTGCGGCTGTATTGTCTGCGACGGTCGCCCAGGCATGCTCCACCTCTGACCACGCGTCGCCGACGAGTGACTTCGCCTCTGTGTCGTTTCGTCCCAAGGCGACCGCCAGAGTCGATCGTGCGGGCAGATCGTTGTCCAGAGCGTCCCACAGAAGAGACGTAAGACCGCGGGTGGCAGGGAATCGGCTGCTGATCGACAATCCTGCGCCCACGACGGCGACTCCGCCCAGTGTGAGCGCCGTGTCTGTGCTGGCGATGCGGGTGGTGAGCTCGGTCGAGGTGACTCTGGCCATGCTCAGGCTCCTTCACCGTTCTCGCGCATCGCAGCGTCAAGGCGACGGTGAATCATGGACAGCGTTCCCATAACGTCAAGAGCGTCCAGCTCGCTCATCGTCCAGTACAGCTTGGGCTCGTGGGCCACAGGATTCCGGAAAGCGCTGAACAGACCTTTGGCGAGATTGGCGATACCGAGTTGTTCATCTCGTTCGGTTCGGGTTCGGCCATGGTTGATCCGAAGCGTTGGAGCGGAGCCGGCCATCGTCTTCTCGATGAGGGCGTATCCATCAGCGTCGACACCGGTCTCGGACCGTATTCGCGCGCCCAGGCCTTTGATGGCCTCGAAGACGGCTTCGTAGTAGTCCTTGCGCACGAGGTCTTCACGGCAGTACGCGAGTACCGCGACGTGTGCACCGCGCTGCTCAAGTATCTTGTGGTGAACCGCCCTGGGTCTGATGGAGACTCGCGCTATTTGGTTCCCACCATCTCAGTAGTGG
>JBQGOU010000375.1:2142-3042 GCA_052086865.1 Cellulomonadaceae bacterium | reverse complement strand
CGACGTCGTCGGCGTGGAGTCCAGCCCGGAGGCCGTCGACTCCGCACGGCTGACGGCCAAGGACGAGGGCCTGACCCGGACCACGTTCCTGGCGCAGGACGCCACCCGCTTCGCCCTGGCCCACCCGCGCGCTCCGGACGCCGTTGTGGTCAACCCGCCGCGGCGCGGCATCGGGCCGGAGCTGAGCGCGTGGCTCGAGACGTCGGGCACCCGGCACGTGGTCTACTCGAGCTGCAACGCGGCAACGCTGGCGCGGGACCTTGCGCACATGCCGTCGTTGCGGCCCCAGGAGGCGCGCGTGCTGGACATGTTCCCCCAGACCGCGCACTACGAGGTCGCGGTGCTGCTCGAGCGCACGGCGGGAGCTCGATGAGCCGCCGGCCCGCGCCCGTCCGCGCGGCGCTCCTGGCCCCGCTCGCCGCGCTCGCGGCAGTGGGCAGCGGCATGGTGCTCGCCGTCCAGGGCAGGCTGAACGGGGACCTGGCCACGGCGGGCACGGGCCCGGTGGTCGCAGCATGGCTCTCCTACGCGGGAACCCTCGCCGCAACCGTGCTGCTGCTCGTCGCGCTGCGGCGGGTGCGGTCCACCGTGCGGGTGCTCCGCGAGCTGGCGAGCTGGTGGTGGTTCGCGGTGGGCCTGTGCAGCGTGCCCATCGTCGTGGCGATGGCCGCCGGGGTACCGCTGGTGGGCGTCGCGGTGTCCTCGGTCTGCGCCGTTGCGGGGCAGACGGTGGCAGGGCTGGTGCTCGACTCCCGCGGCCTCGGCGTGCCGGCGCCCATCCGTCTGACGCCGCGACGCGCGCTCGCCGGCCTGGCGGCCGTGGCCGGCCTGGGAATCGCGGTGCTCGGCGGCGCCTCGACCACGGGTGCGCCCTGGCAGGTGGCTGCGGCGGGCGTCGCC
>JBQGOU010000375.1:0-2132 GCA_052086865.1 Cellulomonadaceae bacterium | reverse complement strand
TGTCCGGAGGGCTCGTGGGCATCTCGGTCGTGTGCGCGCTCGTCGCGCCCTTCGGCGTGCTGGGCGACGTCGCCCTCCCGCCACAGTGGTGGCTGTACCTGGGCGGGCCGCTCGGCACCGTGATCACCGTCGCTGCCGCGTACGCGGTGCGGCACCTGGGCACCTTCGTGCTCACCCTCACCGTGGTGTGCGGTCAGATGGCGATGGCGCTGGCGCTGGACCTGCTCGACGTGGTCGGGCTGCAGTGGCAGACGCTCGTGGCGACCGTCGCGGTGGCGAGCGCCGCCATGCTCGTGGTGCAGCGACCGCGCCGCCAGGCCGACCCGGAACCCGTTGCCCGATCCTGACAGGTCTGTCATACTCGGGCGAGACGGCCGGCCGCAACCCGACGACGAGTTCCCCGGGCGCCACCAGCACAGCACCGACCGAACACCCACAGATCACCGACGACGCGGATCCCGGGAGCATGCCATGGACGCCCCATCTGACAGCGATGTCACCCGATGGTCATCTCGCGTACACCCGGATGCCACGGAGCACCCGCACGCCCGTCATCCCCGCTCGAGACACTCGCGGACAGCGGGCGCTGCCCGCCCGGACCACCGCGCACCCGAACAGAAGGCAGGACCGCACTCCATGAGGCATCGCCCCTTGTCCCCCCAGCCGGGCCACCGCCGGCACCCCTGGCTCGCCGCAGCCGCGGCCCTGAGCGTGCTGGCCACCGGCTCGCTGATCGCGCCCGGCGCCACGGCCGCTCCGGAGGCCGCGGCATCCGACCTGGCCCCGTTCGACGCGGTCAACCAGTTCATCGGCACGGGCTTCGACCCGCAGAACAACAAGCGCGGGAACGACCACTACGGCAACACCTTCCCCGGCGCCACGCTGCCGTTCGGCATGGTGCAGTCCAGCCCCACCACGTACAGGTCCACCGACGGGGAGCAGTTCGGCGGGTACGAGTACAGCGCGGACCAGATCCGCGGCTTCGGGATGACGCGGCTGTCCGGAACCGGGTGCCGACCGCGGTACAGCGGCTTCGACTTCCCCGTCCTGCCCCACACCGACGCCCTCGGTGACGAGGGCGTCCTGACCAAGAACCCCGCGGACGACATCACGCAGTTCTTCCTCGGCTTCGACCACGAGGACGAGACGGCAGAGCCCGGGTACTACCAGGTCGGCCTCGACAACGGCGTGGACGTCGAGCTGACCAGCACCACCCGTGCCGCGGTGAGCTCCTTCGACTTCCCCGACGACTCCCCCGCGACGCTGCTCTTCAACGCGGCGGGGAGCAACAACGACCTGACCGAGAGCGCCATCGACGTGGACCCGGAGACCGGAACCGTCACCGGCACGGTCACCGCCAAGATCGTCTGCGCCTCCGGGCCCTCCTACACAGCCCACTTCTCGGCGTCCTTCGACCAGGAGATCGAGTCCTACGGCACCTGGACGGCGGACGGCGTCGAGGCAGGACGCGCCTCCGCGTCGGCCACGACCGCCAAGAACGGCTCGGGCGCCTGGGTGACCTTCGCCGACGGGGCGGACGTCACGGCAACCGTCGGGCTGAGCTACGTCAGCGTGGACGGTGCCGCCGCGAACGCCGGGGCCGAGGTGGGCTCCCAGGGCTTCGCGGAGGTCCGGGCGGACGCGCGCGCCACCTGGGAGGAGGCCCTCGGCACGATCGACGCGACGGGCGGCACCGAGGACGAGCGCGTGAAGCTCTACACCGCGCTGTACCACGCGCTCGGCCACCCCAACGTCTTCCAGGACGCGGACGGCACCTACATCGGTTACGACGGCGAGCAGCACGAGGTCAGGCCCGGGCACGACTTCTACGTGAACTTCTCCGGCTGGGACACCTACCGCGGGCAGGCACAGCTCGTGGCGCTGCTGTTCCCCGACGTGGCGAGCGACATCAACCAGTCGATCGTGGACATGGTCGAGCAGTCGGGCAGGTGGACCAGCTGGCCCAGCTACAACCAGATCCAGACCAAGATGAGCGGCGACTCGCTGCAGGTCATCGTCGCGGCGACCGACGACTTCGGGGCGACCGACTACGACCGTGAGGACGCGCTCGCGTCCATGGTCGAGTCGCAGACCCTGCCCATGACCGCCTCCAACCGGTCGGACGGCTTCCA
>JBQGOU010000374.1:0-3045 GCA_052086865.1 Cellulomonadaceae bacterium | reverse complement strand
AAGGACGGTACGCGCCTCCGCCCGGCACAGGTCGGGCGGAGGCAGGGTGTCCACGGCGATGACCCGGTGGCCGCCGGCGCGCCACATCGCGGCCACGCGGGACGCCTCTCCGTCGAGGAAGGTGGAGAAGACGTACACAAGCGCGCCCTGGGTGATGACGGGGGCGCGCACCCGGTGCAGCCGGTCCCCCACAGGCCGCGAGCGAGCGATGGCGCGCAGCATGCGGTCCAGGTGCCGCGTGCCCGCACCGGGGCGCAGCGCGCGCCCGCTCGACCCGAGATCGACCAGGCCCACCCGGTCCCCGGCGCGAGCGTAGGCGACGGCGACGGAGGCGGCGCCCTGGCGCGCCAGGTCCATCGACGTGGCCGCCGGCAGGATCGGCCCCTGCTCCCCCCACTGGGCGACCTCGGCCCCGACATCGTCGCGGCTGTCTGTGACGAGCACGACGGTTGCGTCCGCGGCCGCCCCGGTGCGCCGCACGTACAGCTCGCCGGGACGCTGCGCGCGACGCGCCGTCGCACGCCAGTCGATGCGGCGCAGCCGGTCGCCGGGCGTGAACAGGTGCAGGTCGCGGAACTCGCCGCCGTCCCCCGGGCGCAGGGAGTCGTGGGCGCCGGTCAGGCCGAGCCGGTATGGCAGCGGCAGCCCGTCGAGCACGACGATCCGCGGGGCGACGACGGTGTCGATCACCCGTTCGGGCGTGGGCGCGCTCACCCAGGCGGCGTCCGAACCCAGCAGGCGCGCCTGGGCCACGAGCACCCGCTGCACGCCGGTGTGCCACAGCCGCGCCGAGGTGGTGAGTCGGCGCGCACGGCACGCCGTGACGATCAGGTCCCGATCCGCCTGACCGGGCCGGCGCACCCGCAGCTGCACCGCGTCGGTGCGCGCGGGAGCGTGGACCTCGAGGACGACCTGCACCGTGGTGCCGGCATCACCCGGTCCTGCATCGCCGCGGCCTGGCACCGACGGTTCCGGCCGCGCCGCGCCCTCGACGCGTGCGGGCGCCGTCGCGGGCTCGCGGGCAGCGGTCCAGGCGGCCGTGACCACAAGCGGCAGTCCGAGCAGGACGACGTCGGGCCGGGCGAGTGCGAGCCCGACGGCGGCCAGCGCAACGCCGACGGCGGCGGCGAGCACCGCGGTCGAGCTTGGCATCCAGGTGGCCGCAGCGCCCTCGTCCGGCGTGCCGCCGGTGCCACGGGCCGTGGTGGCTCGCCCCGTGCGGTTCATCGCCCGCCCGTGGTGGCCACCACGGGCGGCGCGGGAACGGACTCAACCAGGTTGGCCACGAGCGTCTGCGGTTGGACGCCCATGGCCCACGCCTGCGTCGTCAGCGACAGCCGGTGCGCGAGCACCGGCACCGCGACGGCCTTGACGTCCTCCGGGGTCACGAAGTCCCTCCCGTCCAGCACGGCCATCGCCCGCGCGACGAGCAGCAGCCCCTGGCTGCCCCGGGGCGAGGTGCCCACCTGGACGGCGCCGTCGGCACGGGTCGCAGCGGCGATGGCCACGCAGTACGCGACAACGTCCAGGTCGACGTGCACCTGCTCGACACCGGCCTGCATGGCGCGGAGCGTGCCCGCGTCGAGCACGGGCTCGACGACGGCGACCTCGCTGCGCCGGGCGAGCCTGTTCGTGAGGATCCGCTGCTCACCGGAGGCATCCGGATACCCCGCCGCCAGGCGCACCATGAAGCGGTCGAGCTGCGCCTCGGGCAGCGCGTATGTGCCCTCGAACTCGATGGGGTTGGACGTGGCAACCACGTGGAACGGCACCGGCAGGGGAAAGCTGCGGCCCTCAACCGTCACCTGCCCCTCGGCCATGGCCTCGAGCAGCGCGGACTGCGTCTTGGGCGCGGTGCGGTTGATCTCGTCCGCGAGGAACAGTCCCGTGAAGATGGGTCCGGGCCGGAACTCGAACTCGCTTGTGGCGGGCGCATAGACGTAGGAGCCCGTGATGTCGGCAGGCAAGAGGTCAGGCGTGCACTGCAGGCGGCGGAAGTCCAGCCCGATCGCGGTGGCGAGGCTGCGCGCCATCAGGGTCTTGCCGAGGCCGGGCACGTCCTCGAACAGGACGTGCCCGCCCGCCAGGATCGCGGCCAGCGCGAGCTCGACCGTGTCATCCAGGCCGACGACGACGCTCGCGACCCGCTCCCGCACGGCCGTGGCCAGCCGGGCGACCTCCTCGACAGGCAGGGCGTCGACTGGCTGGACGTTGGCAGGCTGGGCGCCGACGGCACCGGTGGTCGTGCCGGGGTGGGTGGTCATGCAAACCTCCTGGACGGGTGGTCGTGCGGGTTCGCCGGGACGGCCTCGAGGGCGTCAAGGCACTCGGAGACCTGGCGCAACGTGGGTGTGCGGCCGCTGCCCAGCTGCATCGTGGCCAGGGCGGTGGGGCCGATGAGCTCGGCGATGCGGTCGGTGTCCGCGGGATCGGCGAGGTCGAGCCCGGCGCGGGCCAGGCGCCGGGCCGCAAGGATCCGCAGCGAGCGGACCGCGCTCTCGTGCACGGTCGATCCGCTCGCGCCCAACGACCAGGCGAGCTGGTCGATGTCGTCGCGAACGCCATCGGGCCGCTTCTGCTCGGCCCTGGCCCACACCGCAGGGGTCCACTCGGGGGCAGCGGCCCAGGCCAGCAGCACCGTCACGGCGGCCACGGCGACGACAACGGCCTGCCACGGCTCGAACCCGGCGTACCACGCCAGGACGCCGACGAGCGCGACGACACCGAGCACGGCCCAGGGCTCACGAGGGCGGCGCGGCGCCCGGCTCATCCGCCGCTCCTGCCGCCGGCCCCGCCAGTGCGGGGCAAGCGCCACGAGGCGGCGAGCGTCTGCAGGCACCGCCGGGCGGTGTCGACGTCGGCCGCAGTGGCGGGGACGTCGCCGAAGCGAACCCGCAGGTAGACCGCGAGCAGCTCCTGGACGACGACGGCGTCCTCGGGTTCCCGGGCGATGATCCCTGCGGTCAGCTCGGTCGGGGTCTGCGCCGGTGCACGCCGGACCCCAGCGCGTCCGGCGGCTTCCGCAAGCCCCTGCCACGCGGCGAC
>JBQGOU010000373.1:921-3047 GCA_052086865.1 Cellulomonadaceae bacterium | reverse complement strand
GTACGCCATGATCAGCGGGTCGGCCACCTTGTAGCCGTCGATCCAGCCGGGGTAGGGGCGGTGCAGGGCCGACTCGATGATCGAGGGACGCACGAAGGACACGCGGTGGCCGGCGCCGGCCCACAGGTCCTCCGCCACGCGCTCGGCCATGGCCTTGGTGAAGGTGTAGATGTCGGTCCAGCCCACGGACTGGGCACGGGTGCGGCCGAAGTCCACCAGGCGCTCGTCCACCCAGGCGCGGCGGGCGGCCTCGGCGGCGGCGGCCACGGCCTTGGGGCCCATGCGGCCGTCGCGCAGGCGGGCGGTGCGCATCTGGGAGCGCAGGGTCTCGGGCCTGCGGGACTCGGCCTCGACCCGGGCACGGGCGTCCTGGGCGGAGTCGTACTCGCGGCGCCAGTCGACGTCGTGGACCAGGCGGCCCTCCTGCCGCAGACCCTTGGAGATGCCCCCGACGTACGCGGTGGAGACGTGGATGACGTGCGGGTCCTGCCCGGAGGCCAGGAGTGCCTCGTAGAGGTTGCGGGCACCGCCCACGTTGGTGCGGAAGGCCTCGTCGATGGGCGGGTCGAAGGAGACGGAGCTGGCGGAGTGGATCACCACGTCGTACGGCTCGGTCAGGGGCGGCATGTCGGTGAGGTCGCCCTCCAGGGCGGTCACGCGCTCGCCGAAGATGCGGGTGGCCTCGTCCTTGCCGATTCTCTCCACCCAGGTGGAGAACACGGGCTTGCGCAGCAGCTGCTCCAGGCGGGCCTGCCCGGCCACGCTCCCCTTGGGGCGCACCACGGCGGTGACGTGCACGTCGTCGGTGGTCTCCAGCAGGGACTGCAGCACGGCCTGCCCCAGGAACCCGGTGACCCCGGTCAGCAGGATCCGACGGCCTCCGCTGCGCGGGGCTGCGCCCTCGGCGTTCTCGGTGGAGGCGGGTGCGGACGGGGTGTTGTTCATGGGATCCCTCGATGGACGGGTACGGCGGTGCAGGCGCGGGCATTCCCGGGGCTGATCAGCGATGGTGCCGGGGCTGATCGACAGCGCCCCCGGGGCTGGTCCGTGGTGTTCCGCGTCGATCCCCGTGCTGGTCAGCGGCTTGTCGGCGCGCCCTGGTCAGGGCCTCGCTAGTGTATCGTAGCCGCCATGCATAGGGCCCTGATCACCGGCGGCACCGCGGGCATCGGGGCCGCCTTCGCAACAGCTTTCGCCTCACGCGGCGTCCCCCTCGTCCTGGTGGCACGCGACGCCGCCCGCCTCGAGGAGTTCGCCTCCAGCCTGCGATCCCAGCACGGTGTGGACGTGGAGACGATGGTCGCCGACCTCACGGACCGCGACGCCCAGCAGCGCGTCGCGGACCGCCTCGATGCCGATGCCGACCCCGTCGACGTGCTGGTCAACAACGCCGGCTTCTCCGTGCGTGCGAGCCTGCTGGACGAGGACCTGTCCGAGCACGACCGCGGCTTCGAGGTGATGGTGCGCGCCGTCCTCAAGCTGGGCGGGGCGGCAGGTCGTGCGATGAGCCGCCGCGGCCGCGGCTGGATCATCAACGTCGGCTCCGTGAGCGCCCTGGTCACCCAGAACAACTACTCCGCCATCAAGGCGTGGGTGGGCAACTACTCCGAGTCGCTCGGCGTGCAGCTGGCCGGCACCGGCGTCACGGTGACCGCCCTGATGCCCGGCTGGGTGCGCACCGAGTTCCACTCCCGCGCCGGCATCAAGGGCTCCTCCATCCCGGACTTCCTGTGGCTGGACGCGGACCGCCTGGTGGAGGAGTGCCTGGCGGACGTGGCCCGCGGCAAGCCCGTCAGCATCCCCAGCACCCGCTGGAAGCTGATCGCCGGCGTGCTGCGCGGCACTCCCCGCGGCCTGGTGGCGCGCCTCAGCGCGATCCTCTCGCACCGCCGCAGCAAGGAGCGCTGAACGATGCGCGACGAGGCCGACGGCCGCACCCCCGGCGACGACCCGACCCCCCACGGCGAACCCCCCCCCCCCCGCGGACCCCCCCCCCCCTCGTCCTCCCCAACCTCCCCGGGGGGCGCCGGTGCGCCCTACCCACCCGCCCCCCGCGCGGGGGGCTCCCGCCGCCGGGGGGCCGCTCTGCGTCGTCGGCCGCCCGCACCGGCCGCCCGCGCCGCACC
>JBQGOU010000373.1:0-911 GCA_052086865.1 Cellulomonadaceae bacterium | reverse complement strand
ACCCACCCCCGACGGCGAACCCACCCCCGACGGCGAACCCACCCCCGACGGCGAACCCACCCCCGACGGTGACCCGACCCCCAGCGGCGACCTGCCTGCCGGGGACGCCGTGCCGGCCGGGGTCGATGGCGACCCGCAGACCGAGGCCGACAGCACCCCCGAGGACGACGCGAGGACCCCTCGCGAGCAGTCCGCCTTCGAGCGCACCGTGCGCGAACGGTTCTCCGACGCGAAGGCCGCCACCGCTGACGCGCGGACCGCCATGGCCGATGCGAGGACCGCCCGCGCCGACGCCCGAGCGGAGGCGAAGGCCGAGGCCAAGGCGAAGGCAGACGCGAAGGCGGCGGCCAAGGCCCGCCCTGTCCCCTCCCTCTCGGCCCGCTCCCGCGCCGAGGGCTGGGACGAGCCCGAGGGTGACCTGGCCAAGTACCGCTCCCACTGGCGCGCCGCCGTGCGCTTCGTGCTGCAGCGCGTGATCTTCCGGGCCGTGGTGCGCAACGCCGTCACCCCCAGAGCGATCGTGGCCCGTCGCGTGCGCACCGTCCGTGGGCCGTACGTTCTGGTCGCCAACCACACCAGTCACGTCGATGCCCCGATGATCGCGCTCAGCCTGCCGTGGAGCCAGGCGCGGTTCCTCTCCACCGGGGTCGCCGCCGACTACTTCTTCAACGTCTGGTACCGCCGCCAGTTCGTGCGCTGGATGTTCAATGCCTTCCCGATCGACCGCGGCGGCTCCCGCAAGCACTCCGGGACCTCCCGGAACCTGCTGCGCTCCGGCGTGCCGATCCTGGTGTTCCCCGAGGGCGGTCGCCAGCAGGACGGTCAGATGAAGGACTTCAAGCCCGGCGGCGCCGCGCTCGCGATCAGCGTGGGCGTGCCGGTGATCCCGGCGGCGATCGTCGGCGGCTACG
>JBQGOU010000372.1:0-3049 GCA_052086865.1 Cellulomonadaceae bacterium | reverse complement strand
AAGTACACCGAGGTCGCCCGGTACACGGAGGCGAAGTTGGGCTGGGACAGCAGCACGCCGTCGGCGGCCTCCGCGATGCGCCACTGGCCCGCCTCGTCACGCTGCAGGCGGAAGGACAGCTCCTGCACGGCGGAGGCCGCGGCCTCCGTGTAGCGCCCGTTGGCGTCAAGGCTCGCCACCACGCTCGCCTGCCCGGCGAGCATGGCCTGTGCGCCCGTGAGGGTCAGGTCGAGCGCAAGGTCGCCCGAGTACACGGCGGTGTGGGCAAAGGGATCCCAGGTGCGCAGCGCGTCGCCCGTGAGGAACTGGCGCGCCGTCTCGAAGCCTTCGCTGACCCCGCCGGCCTGGGCGTTGACGAAGCCGCGGACGATCTGCTCGGGGGTGGCGTCCACCGCGGGGCCGTACACCTGCAGGTCCAGCGCCCCGGAGTCGACGATGTCGACGTCGCCGGCCACCACGGGACCCTGCAGGGGCAGCCCGGTGCATCCCGCGAGCACGGTGACGCAGGCCAGCAGCGCGGCGATCATGGTGCGTCTCATTCCGGCTCCTCGAAGGCGGTCAGGTCGGGCACGGCGCTGGGTCCGTGGGCGTCGGGCCGGACGACGGGGATCGCCCCGGTCACCACCCGCTCGGTGATGCCGGCCGCCCGCGGGCGCGAGCTCTCGGGCACAAGCGGCAGCGGCGAGTCGGTGAGCACGATCCCGGCCCGGGTGGGCAGGGTCAGCCGGAAGCTGGCGCCCATGCCGGGGCGCCCCCAGGCCTCGAGCCAGCCCCCGTGCAGCCGGGCGTCCTCAAGCGAGATGGCGAGGCCGAGGCCGGTGCCGCCGGAGGTTCTGGCGCGCGCCGGGTCGGCACGCCAGAACCTGTCGAACACGTGCTCGGCGTCCTGCGGGGAGATGCCGACGCCGAAGTCGCGCACCGTCACCGCAACCGCCGTCGGCGATGCGGCGACCGTCACCTCGACAGGACCGCCCTCGGCGTGCTCGATCGCGTTGACCAGCAGGTTGCGGATCACCCGCTCCACCCGCCGCGGGTCGGCATCGACGATGGCGGGATCGGCGGGGTAGACGACGGAGAGCCAGACCCCCTTCGCGGCGGCGAGGTCCGCGGCCTGGTCGAGGGCACGGTCGGTGAGGTCGCGCAGGTCGCGTCGCTCGGCGTCGAGGGTTGCGGCCCCGGCGTCGAAGCGGGAGATCTCCAGCAGGTCGGCCAGCAGGTCCTCGAACCGGTCCAGCTGCAAGGTGAGCAGCTCCGCCGAGCGGCGGGTGGGCGGGGCGAAGTCCGCGCTCGCACCGTGCAGCACCTCACCGGCCATCCGGATCGTGGTCAGCGGGGTACGCAGCTCGTGCGAGACGTCGGACACGAAGCGGCGCTGCAGCGCCGAGAGGCTCTCCATCCGCTCGATCTGGTCCTGCAGGCTCGCCGACATCTCGTTGAAGGACCGGGCGAGGGTCGCCATCTCGGTCTGACCGCGCACGGCCATCCGCTCGTCGAGGTGCCCGTCGGCCAGCCGTTCGGCCACGCGCGCGGCCTGGCGCACGGGGCGCACCGCGGTGCGCGCGACCACGGCGGTGATGAGGACAACGAGGGCGACCAGGGTGACCGCCCCGATCGCGAGGATGCGCTGGATGGAGGTCAGGGTGCGCTGCTCGAGCTCGAGGGAGTGCAGGTAGTACAGCTCGAAGGGCCCGGCCAGGGGCACCTCCACGACGGAGCCGACCACGATGCCCGGCTCCGGGCCGTCCTCCCCGGGGATCGCCACCGACTGCCAGAACTGTCCCGTGCTCTGGATCGTCTGGGCCCGCAGCTCGGGCGAGATGAGCACACCGAGCTCCTGCGCGGTGCTCAGGTCGATCACCGAGGTGGTGGTGTCGACCCCTTCGGGCCGCCACAGGAACACCTCCCGGTTGCCCGTGCCCGTGGTGCGCATGCGCGCGACGATGTCGTTCAGCAGCTGCTGCACCTGGGCGGAGGAACCTGCGGTGGCCGAGTCGAACTGCGCCTGGGCCTGCTCGGTGGCCTGGGCGCTCTCCACGAGGATCTGGTCGAGCCGCTGGGCGAACAGGCTCTCCTGGATGGAGGACGTGATGTAGCCGCCGATGGCGGTCATGGCGATCAGCGAGATCACGAACGTGGTCGTGACGACCTGCACCTGCAGGGAGCGGCGCCAGGAGCGCATGAGGCGTCCGGGCAGCGCCGCCACGCGCAGCGCGATCGTCCGTACGGACGATCGGACGCCGGCTGCCTGGTTCACGCGGCGGGCGTCGTCACGCCGTGGCCGTTCCGGCCTTGTAGCCGACGCCGCGCACCGTGACGACGATCTCGGGGTTCTCCGGGTCGTGCTCGATCTTGGAGCGCAGGCGCTGCACGTGGACGTTCACGAGGCGGGTGTCGGCCGCGTGGCGATACCCCCAGACCTCCTCGAGCAGCACCTCGCGGCTGAACACCTGCCACGGCTTGCGCGCCAGCGCCACCAGCAGGTCGAACTCCAGCGGGGTCAGGGCGATGGGTTCGCCGCCCCGGACCACGCGGTGGCCGGTGACGTCGATCTGCAGGTCGCCGATGGCGAGCCGCTCCGGGTTCGCATCGTCCGTGCGCCGCAGCCGGGCGCGGATCCGGGCGACCAGCTCCTTGGGCTTGAACGGCTTGGAGATGTAGTCGTCCGCCCCGGACTCCAGCCCGAGCACCACGTCGAGGGTGTCCGACTTGGCGGTGAGCATGATCACCGGGACCCCGGACTCCGCCCGGATCAGCCGGCAGACCTCGTGCCCGTCCTTGCGGGGCAGCATCAGGTCGAGCAGCACGAGGTCCGGCTTCGTGGTGTGGAACACGTCCAGCGCGCTGTCGCCGTCCGCGCCGACGCCGGGCGCGTACCCCTGGGCGCGCAGCACGATGCCGATCATCTCGGCCAGGGCGGTGTCGTCGTCGACCACAAGTACGCGTTCCTTCATGGGGTCAGTTTGCCACCCCGGCACGGCCCGGGGACAGGATGGCTGTCCGGGCGCCACGCGGGCGAGAGCTGGGGGCGCGCGGCGCAAGGTGTGTCCTG
>JBQGOU010000371.1:0-3051 GCA_052086865.1 Cellulomonadaceae bacterium | reverse complement strand
GGGGGGGTGCTCTTCCCCCGGGGGGCGAAGTCAAGCACCCCTCGGGCGCCGCTGACCCCTTCCACCCGGGGCGGGGTCGCGCGTCGGGTCCCCCCGGACGCGCGACCTGGCCCGGTTCCTCGGTCCTGCTGTGGTTCGCGCGCGCTCAGCCGGCGGCCGGGGCGCTCAGCCGACGGCCGGCTCGGCGACGTCGGCCGCCTCGAGCAGCGCGAGGGCGCGACGCAGGGACGTGCTCGAGGTGTGCATCGTGTAGGGGAAGTACACAACCTCGACGCCCACCTCGGCGAACCGGCGCTCGAGCTCGGTGCCCTGGGGGGTCCCGCGCCAGTCGTCCCCCTTGAAGAACAGATCGAAGGGGCGCATCCGCCAGGTCTCGACCTTGTCGGGCTGGCGTTCGACGAACACCTCGTCCACATAGGAGATGTGCCGGACGATCTCGGCGCGCTCGTCGGTGGGGATGACCGGGCGCCTGCCCTTGGCGAGCTCCAGCATGTCGTCGTCGACCACACCCGCCACGAGGTGGTCGCACTGCGAGCGCGCATGCCGCAGGACATTGAGATGACCGATGTGGAAGAGATCCCACGCGCCCGGTGCGTACCCGACCCTCATGCGCCCTCCGTCACGGCCGTCCGACTGTCCTGGCCAGCCTAGGAACACCGGCGGTCGAGCAGGAGAGCGGACCAGGTGAACCTCGGGGCGAGTCCGCGCAGCACCCGGGGTGAGCAGCCGAGCGTCGGGACCCGGGCCGCCCCGGGCTCAGCGCACCAGGACGGCGACCGCGCCGACGGCGGCCGTCGCGGCGATCTCCCCGATGCCGATCGTCCGGGGACTCACCGAGCGCCCGGCCAGAAGCCACGCCCGTGCGGTCAGCACCACGAAGGCCGCGGCCGCCCACCACCACGCGGCGTCACGGCCGAGCGCCAGAGCGGCGCATCCGAGCGTCACGGCGCCGTGGTACCCGACCGAGGCGATGACGTATCCCCGGTTGCCGCGCTCCCGGATCATCGTCTTGACGTACAGCACGGTGCCGAAGAAGTACGCGACCAACAGTGCGGCGGCGAGCAGGACGCCCCCGCCGTCGCCGTCGTGCACGCTGCCGGGGACGCCGCCGCCCACGCCGAACACGGCGCCGGGGCGAAGGCCCGCGGGCCGGCACGCGTCGTAGACGACCAGCGTCATCAGCCCGGCGGCGACGACCATCGCGGCGCCTGCCAGCACGGTCCGCTCCCGCCGGCGCGACGCGGCCCACAACCCGAGTGCGAGGAACGGCACGAAGACCGGGACCCAGGCGGCCAGCGGCGCGTCCATGGCGAGCACCACGAGCCCGCAGGCCGCGGCGATCGCTCCGTAGACCAGCATGGGCCGGCGATACCGGGTCTTGCGCCGCGACGTCAGCCACCGGCTGGCGGCGAAGTAGGCCAGATAGCCCACGAACCAACAGCCGAACAGCGGCACAAGCGTCCAGGAGAGGCCGTGGTCCGCAGCGCCCCGCACCGCCCCGACGACGAACGGCACCAGCAACATCGCCCATGCACCGTGCTGGTTCGGCACCCAGTCCCGTCGACTCACCCGGTCACGCTATCCGGCGCTGAGGCCGCGCTGCTGGGACCCGCGTGGGTCGGTGCACCCCGGCTCAGGCGTACTGCCGCGCCGCGGCCGCGGCCTGGTTCCCGTACCCGCCGCCGAAGATCGCGGCATGCACCAGCAACGGGTGGAGCTGGTGCAGGCTCACCCGCTCCTGCCACCCGGGTGCGAGCCGGGAGACGTCGTCGTAGGCCGCCAGCAGCTCCTCGAGCCGGGCCAGCCCGAACAGGCCGAGCATCGCCAGATCGGTTTCGGCGTGTCCGCCGTGCGCGGCCGGATCGATCAGGGTCGCACCCGTCGGCCCGCCGTCCCACAGGACGTTGCCGGACCACAGGTCGCCGTGCAGCCGGGCGACCGGTCCGGTGACGAGCCCGGGCTGGACGTGGTCGAGCTCGCCGGCGTCGAGCCGGGCCATCACCGCCTCCACGGCGCGCGTGCCTGCCGCCGGCATCGCCCGCCGGTCCACCGCACGCCGCAGATAGGGCTCGAGGCGCTCGTGTGCGTAGAACGCGCCCCAGGACTCGTACCGCGGACGGTCCAGCAGTGGCAGGGGCAGCACCCCGATGTACCCGAGCGGTCCGTCCGGCCCGTGCGGGGCGCTCGGCGGCGGGCATCCCCAGTGCGGGGCACCGGCGGCGTGGGTGCGGGCGAGCGCCACACCGAGTGCCTGCGCGTCGCGCGCGTCCGGCGCGGTCTGTCCAACCGTCTCGAGCTCGATGCCGGTCGCACTCACCGCCAGGATGCGCACGATCCGCGCGCCGCCCCGGGTCTGGGCCGCGCGCAGCCACACCAGGCCGGCCGCCTCGGACTCGAACTGGCCGGGACGCGGGTTCTCGTCCTGCTTGCGGAACACCACCCTGCCATCGTGGCACGCCCGCCGTCAGCCCCGCGCCGTGCCCACGCCGGCCGCCGCGCTGACGTCGCCCAGAATCACCGCGTCGATCAGCTCACGCGCCCAGGTGAGCACCTCGGCCCCGTGCAGCGGACGGCCCCCGATCCGGGCCGTCGTCGGGAACGGCACGAGGATCGAGCGGACGGCGGGCTTGAGCACGGTGCCGGGGTACAACCGCTTGAGACGCAGCTGGGCGGACTCGGGCAGCTCGACGGGCGCGAAGCGCACGAACTTGCCCTGCGCCGTGACGTCGGCGAGCCCCGCACGCCTGGCGTGGTTGCGGAAGGCCGCAACGTCGAACAGTGCGGACACGACGTCGGGCACCGGTCCGTAGCGGTCCACGAGCTCGGCCCGCACCTCGCCCAGCTGCGCGTCGTCCTGTGCTGCGGCGATCTTGCGGTAGGCCTCCAGGCGCAGCCGCTCGTGGGCGATGTACTCGTGCGGGATGTGCGCGTCGACGGGCAGCTCGATCGTGACCTCGGGCGCCTCGGCCTCGGCCTCGCCGCGGAAGGCCGCAACAGCCTCGCCCACCATGCGCACGTACAGGTCGAAGCCCACGCCGGCGATGTGCCCGG
>JBQGOU010000370.1:0-3063 GCA_052086865.1 Cellulomonadaceae bacterium | reverse complement strand
ACGGGTCCGATGGTGCATACGATCTTTGCTCTGCGCATGGCTCCAGCCTAGTTGAATGCGGATCTTACTGATAGGACGATGGTCGGGGCCGGGCCTACGGCCGCAGTGCCACGGCGCTCGCCACGATGGGTGCGGGCAGCTCGCTGCTGCCCTGCAGGTAGGCGTCGACGGACGCCGCTGCGGCACGGCCCTCCGCAATAGCCCAGACGATGAGGGACTGCCCCCGTCCGGCGTCCCCCGCCACGAACATGCCCGGAACCGAGCTCTCGTAGGCGTCATTGCGGGCCAGCAGCCCGCGTCCGGTCACATCGGCGCCGGTCTGGGCGACGACATCGGGCGTCTCGGGTCCGGTGAAGCCCATCGCGATGAGGACGAGGTCCGCCGGCAGCTTCCGCTCGGTGCCCGGCCGGGGCACGCGACGCCCGTCGGGCAGGTACTCCGTGGTCGCCAGCCGCAGCGTGGCGACGGCACCGTCCTGCCCGGGTTCGAACTCGACGGTGGAGGCGAGGAAGACTCGCTCACCCCCCTCGTCGTGGGAGGTGGAGACCTCGAACAGCCGCGGCGTGGTCGGCCACGGCTCGGTCACCGGACGCTCGGTGGGCGGCTGCTTGCCGATCGCGAGCGTCGTCACCGAGGCCGCGCCCTGGCGCAGGGCCGTGCCGAGGCAGTCCGAGCCCGTGTCCCCGCCGCCGATGATCACGACGTGCTTGTCCGTCGCGGTGATCTGCTCGGGCACCTCGCGCCCGGCGGCGACGCGGTTGCCCTGGTGCAGGTACTCCATCGCGAAGTGCACCCCGGGCAGATCGTGCCCCGGCACCGGCAGCTCGCGCGGCACGGTGGCACCGACCGCGACGACGACGGCGTCGTACCGCGCCCGCAGATCGTCCCAGGTGATGTCCGTGCCGACCTGGACGCCCGTGCGAAAACGCGTGCCCTCGGCGCGCATCTGCTCGAGCCGGCGGTCGATGTGCGCCTTCTCCAGCTTGAAGTCCGGCACGCCGTAGCGCAGCAGGCCGCCCACGGCGTCATCGCGCTCGTACACCACCACGGTGTGCCCCGCGCGGGTGAGCTGCTGGGCCGCGGCGAGGCCGGCCGGGCCCGACCCGACGACGGCCACCGTCTGCCCGGTGAGCCGCTGCGGGACGACCGGGGTCACCAGACCACGCTCGAACGCCTCGTCGATGATCGAGACCTCGATGCTCTTGATCGTCACCGGCGGCTGGTTGATGCCGAGCACGCAGGAGCTCTCGCACGGCGCGGGGCAGATCCGCCCCGTGAACTCCGGGAAGTTGTTCGTCGCGTGCAGACGCTCCGAGGCGTCGTGGTACTGCCCGCGACGCACCAGGTCGTTCCACTCGGGGATGAGGTTGCCCAGCGGGCACCCGGAGTGGCAGAACGGGATGCCGCAGTCCATGCAGCGCGTTGCCTGGCGCTTGAGCATCGACTGGTCATCCGGGTTCTGCGCCCGGTACTCGTGCACCTCGCGCCAGTCCATGAGCCGCACCGGGACCGGACGGTCCGCGGGCAGCTCGCGGCTGCGGATCTTCAGAAAACCGCGGGGGTCAGCCACGGGCCACCTCCAAGATCTGGTCCCAGACGCCGGGCGCCCCGGGATCGATGCCGTCGAGCTCCGCCTGGGCGATGGCGCGGCGCATCCGGGTGAACCCGACCGGACGGATACGGGTGAACCGCCCCAGCGCGGCCGGCAGGTCGTCGAGCAGGGATGCCGCCAGCGTGGAGCTCGTCTCGTCGCGGTGGCGCTGCAGCAGCGCCTCCACGAGTGCGGCGTCCTCGTCGTCCAGCCCGCTCAGTTCGAGCTCGCCGGTGTCCACCGCTGCGCGGTTCATGGCGTGGTCGCGCAGGTCGAGGACGTAGGCGGTGCCCCCGGACATGCCCGCGCCGAAGTTGCGGCCCGTGCGCCCGAGCACCAGCACGGTCCCGCCCGTCATGTACTCGCAGCCGTGGTCGCCCAGCCCCTCGCACACGAGCGTCGCCCCGGAGTTGCGCACGCCGAACCGTTCGCCGACGAGCCCACGCAGGAGGATCTCACCTCCGGTGGCGCCGTAGCCGATCACGTTCCCGGCGATCACGTTGTCCGCACCGGGCAGCACCGCGGCACGGTCAGGACGCACGATGATGCGCCCGCCGGACAGGCCCTTGCCGACGTAGTCGTTGGCGTCGCCGAACAGCCGCAGCGTCACGCCTCGTGGCAGGAAGGCACCGAAGGACTGTCCGGCGGACCCGGTCAGGGTGACGTCGATCGTGTCCTCGGGAAGCCCGGCCCCGCCGTAGCGCCGGGTGACCTCGTGCCCGAGCATCGTGCCCACGGTCCGGTTCACATTGCGGATCGGCAGGTCGATGCGGACCGGGGCGCCCGCGTTCAGCGCATCGGCCGAGGCGGCGATCAGCTGCTGGTCAAGCGCACGCTCGAGCCCGTGGTCCTGACTGGTCGTGTTCCGCAACGAGGAGCCGGGCACCGGCTCGGGACGGGTGAGGATCGGCTGCAGGTCGAGGCCCGAGGCCTTCCAGTGGTCCACGGCCGAGCGGGCGTCGAGCACCTGCACCTGCCCGATGGCCTCCTCGATGCTGCGGTAGCCCAGGCTCGCGAGGTACTCACGCACCTCCTCGGCGATGAACTCGAAGAAGTTGATCACGAACTCCGGCTTGCCGCTGAAGCGCGAGCGCAGCTCGGGGTTCTGGGTGGCGACGCCAACGGGGCACGTGTCCAGGTGGCACACGCGCATCATGACGCAGCCCGAGACCACCATGGGCGTGGTCGCGAAGCCGAACTCCTCGGCTCCCAGCAGCGCGGCCACGAGCACGTCGCGCCCCGTCTTGAGCTGCCCGTCGACCTGGACCACGATGCGGTCGCGCAGGTTGTTCAGCACGAGCGTCTGCTGCGTCTCCGCGAGCCCCAGCTCCCACGGGTTGCCGGCGTGCTTGAGGGAGGTGAGCGGGCTGGCCCCCGTCCCGCCGTCGTGCCCGGAGATCAGCACGACGTCGGCGTGGGCCTTCGACACCCCGGTCGCGACCGTGCCCACGCCGAACTCCGAGACCAGCTTC
>JBQGOU010000369.1:0-3071 GCA_052086865.1 Cellulomonadaceae bacterium | reverse complement strand
ATCGCCCGGGCGAGGAGTTGACCGAGGACTCGCCCGCAGGCCGCGGCTTCCTCGCCGATGTCGTCACCCGCTGGGAGGCGGCCACCGAACCCGCCCGGGCGGCGACCCGGGTGGTGCATGCCCGCACCGGACTCGTGGTCTCACTCGCCGGCGCGCTGGCACCGCTGGGACTGGCCACCCGGCTCGGTCTCGGCGCGACGATCGGGTCCGGTGCTCAGCACTGGCCGTGGATCGGGCTCGAGGACGAGGCGGCCGCACTGATCCATCTCGCGACCGCGTCGCACCTGAGCGGCGCGGTGAACCTCGTCGGCCCCGAGCCGGCGACCTCCCGGCAGATCACCACGGCGCTGGCACGGGATCTGCGCCGCCCGCACCTGCTGCGCCTGCCCGCCTGGACGCTACGGATCGTGATGGGTGCCGCGGCTGATGAGCTGCTGCTTGCCGATCAACGGGTGCTCCCGGAGGTCCTCGAGGGTGACGGCTTCACGTTCCGGGCGGCGACGGCGCAGGAGGCCGTTGCGGCCGCGGTTCGCGCCGGCTGAGAGACCGGCTCAGGACTCCCGGGCCGAACGGGCCCGTGCGCGGCCGATCAGCCGCGCCACGACGAACCACAGCACGAGCGCGCCGATCACCACAAGGACGAGGTTGGACAGGATGCCGCTCCACTGCTCGAGCACCGGCTCAATCGCCGGGCCCGCCGCGAAGCCGGCCCCGATCCAGATGCCGTTCCATACCCCGGAGCCGATCAACGTGTAGAGCGTGAACTTCGTCAGCGACATCCGCTCGATGCCGGCGGGGATGGAGATGAAGGAACGCACGAGCGGGACGCAGCGGCCCAGGAGCACGGCGACTCCGCCCCAGCGCAGGAAGAACGCCTCGGCACGGTCGAAGTCGTCGACCGTCATCAGCGGGACCTTCCCCACGAACCAGCGGGTCCGGTGCCGCCCCAGCGCCGCGCCGATCGCATACCAGGCCCATGCGCCGACGAGCGATCCCAGCGTCGCCAGTGTCCATGCCCACCAGGCGTTCATCCGGCCCTCGTAGGCCAGGAAGCCCGCCCCGGGCAGCACCGCCTCCGAGGGGATGGGGGGGATGAAGGTCTCGATGAGGACCGCGATGCCGACACCGAGCTCGCCGAGGCTCTCCATCAGGCTCAGGACCCAGCCGATGAACCCGTCGTAGCCCTCCGCCGGATGGACCTCGTGGGCGAGCAGGGCGGTGACGATGTTCGGCATGGCGGCGGGCTTCTCCTGTCAGCAGCGTCGCGCAGCAGGGGTCGCCGCGGACGTCCCGACGATCCTACTGACCGGGTGGCGCCGCGAGGCGTCGAAGACGGCCGCGTCGTGTGAAGGCGTCGGTCGGCACCTGTGACCGGTTCGGGAAGGGGGACGGGTGCGCAGCGTGCCCAGGCTCGGCTGCTACCGTCGCGCCTATGTCTGTTGTTCTTCTCGGTGTCGGCACCGCCATCCCGAGTCCCTCGGTGAGCTCGTTCTCGATCGGCCCGCTGACGATTCACTTCTACGCGTTGTGCATCCTGGCTGGGATCTTCGCGGCCGTGCTGCTGACGAACCGGCTGCTGACCCAGCGCGGGGCCGAGCCCTGGATCACCGTGGACATCGCGATGTACGCCGTGCCCTTCGGCATCATCGGCGCCCGGATCTACCACGTGCTCACGCACCCCTCGGACTATTTCGCCGCCGGTGCGGATCCGTGGGCGGTGCTACGGATCTGGGAGGGCGGTATAGCAATCTTCGGCGCGCTCCTCGGCGGGGCTCTCGGTGCCTGGATCGGGTGCCGGCGCACGGGGATCCGCTCCACGGCCTTTGCGGACGCGCTGGCCCCCGGAATCATCCTGGCGCAGGCTATGGGGCGGTTCGGCAACTGGTTCAACCAGGAGCTCTTCGGCAGGCCGGTCGACGCCTGGTGGGGTCTCGAGATCGACCCGGGCAACTCGGCCATCCCCGCGGGGACACCCGCAGGCACCCTGTTCCACCCGACGTTCCTGTACGAGTCGTTGTGGTGCGTCGCCGGATGTCTCGTGCTGTGGGCGGTCGCCCGTACCGGACGCCTGCAGTGGGGCCGGCTCTTCGGGCTCTACCTCGTCTGGTACGGCGCCGGCCGGGTCGTGTGGGAGAACCTGCGCATCGACCCGAGCGAGGTCATCCTCGGCCTGCGCACGAACGTCTGGGCGGCGCTGTTCGCCATTGCGCTCGGCGTGGCGGTGATCGTCGTGCAGGGCGTGCGCCACTCCGGGCCCGAGCCCTCGCCCTACGAGCCGGGTCACGAGTGGACGCCCGACGCCGCGGAGGGTGAGACGTCCGAGGCCGAGACGACGGCTGACGAGACAGACGCCACGTAGCGGATTCCGCAGGAGCCAACCGCTTGCCGCGCATACAGTGTGCTCATGTCACTCGAGACGGTCCGCAGCGTCCTTGAGCCTGCCGGTCGCGACGTCGACGTGCTGACGTTCACGACCTCGAGCGCAACCGTCGAGCTCGCGGCCGAGGCGCTCGGCGTCGACCCGGCCCGCATCGCCAAGACCTTGTCGCTGTACTCCGCCGACGGCGAGCGGGCCCTCCTCGTGGTTGTGGCCGGGGACGTGAAGCTGGCCAGCGGCCCGTTCAAGCGGGCGTTCGGGCACAAGGCGCGGATGCTTGCAGCGCCCGACGTCGAACGCCTCACCGGACATCCTGTGGGCGGGGTCTGCCCGTTCGCGAACCCCGACGGCGCCGAGGTCTGGCTCGACGGGTCGTTGCGCCGTTTCGACACGGTGTTCCCCGCGGCGGGCAGCGCGAGCTCCGCCATCGAGCTGACCCTGCCGGATCTCGAACGGCTCAGTGGCGCTGCGGGATGGGTGGATGTGACGCGCCAGCCGGATCATGGCGGCCCGGAGCGGAGCGCACCGAGCATGAAGGAGATTTGACGATGGACGTTCTGACGGCGGCGGCCGCCGTGATGGTGTTCGGGGTCCCGGGCGCGGTGTTGCTCGTGACCGGCCTCGTGCTCGCGCGGCGCGGCACGCTCGACCCGAGCTGGGTGGCGGTCCAGGCCGGCGTCGTCGAGTACGCGAC
>JBQGOU010000368.1:0-3105 GCA_052086865.1 Cellulomonadaceae bacterium | reverse complement strand
CCCTGAAGACCGCACAGGGCTCGACGACGGTCGCGATGGTCACGACCTCGGCGATGATGCTGCCGCTGCTGGACTCCCTGGGCCTGGCGAGCGACATGGGCAAGGTCCTCACGGTCCTCGCCATCGGCGCGGGCGGCATGGTCGTCTCCCACGCCAACGACTCCTACTTCTGGGTCGTCTCGCGTCTTAGCCGCATCCCCGTGCAGACCGCGTACCGCACCCTGTCGGTGGGCACCCTGATCGAGGGCCTGGCCGCCATGCTCACGGTGTGGGGGCTCAGCCTCGTGATCCTGTAAACCCGCACCCGCTCAGGCGTGCAGCGCCTGCTCGACATCCGCCAGCAGGTCGCGGGTGTCCTCGAGGCCGACGCTCAGTCGCACCGTCGTCTCCGACATCCCGACGGCGGCGCGACCGGCGACGCCCAGCTTGCGGTGCGTCGTCGTCGCGGGGTGCGTGACGAGCGACTTGGCGTCACCCAGGTTGTTCGAGATGTCGATGATCTGCAGCGCGTCGAGGAACCGGAAGGCCCGGTGCTTGGCCGTGACGGGATCGGTGCCCGCCGGGGTCTCGAGGTCGAAGGTCACGACGGTCCCGCCTGCGCTCTGCTGGGACTTGGCCAGCTCCACCTGAGGGTGGGACGCCAGGAACGGGTAGCGCACGCTCGTCACCCCGGGCAGCTGTTCGAGCGCCGTTGCGATTTCGAGGGCCGCGGCGCTCTGCGCACGCACCCGCAGCCCGAGCGTCTCCAGACCCTTGAGCAGCACCCAGGCGTTGAAGGGGCTGAGCGAGGGCCCGGTGTTGCGGATCAGCGTCTGGACGGGCCCGTCGATGTACTCGGCCGGGCCGAGGATCGCCCCGCCCAGCGTGCGGCCCTGTCCGTCGATGTGCTTGGTCGCCGAGTAGACCACCACATCCGCGCCGAGCTCGAGCGGCTTCTGCAGCACCGGCGTCGCGAACACGTTGTCGACCACGACGACGGCGCCTGCGGCGTGGGCGTGCGCGCTCACCGCACGGACGTCGATCACGTCCTGCATGGGGTTGGACGGGGTCTCGAAGAACACGACGTCGGCCGGGGTGGCGAGCGCCTCCGCCCACTGCGAGAGCACGTGACCGTCGACGTAGTCGGTGCGCACACCCCACTGGGCGAGGATCTCGTCGAAGATGACCAGGCTCGAGCCGAACAGGGCTCGCGCCGCGACGATGCGCGACCCCGACTTCACGAGCGCGGCCAGCGAGGTGAACACCGCGGACATGCCGCTGGCTGTCGCGTAGCAGCCCTCCGCGCCCTCGAGCAGGCGCAGCCGCTCCTCGAAGGTGTGCACGGTCGGGTTGCCGTAGCGCGAGTAAACGTAGCGGTCGAGCTCGCCCGCGAACGCTGCCTCGGCGTCCGCGGCCAGCTCGTACACGTAGCCCTGGGTCAGGAACACCGGCTCGGAGGTCTCCTGGTAGGCGGTCCGCGTGAAGCCTCCGCGCACCCCGAGCGTCGCCTCGTGCCAGCCCTTGGGCGGGGCCTGGCGCTCGCCGGGAGCCCCTGCGCTCACTTGTCCGCCTCGCCGTAGATGCCCGTGGGCAGGCCGTCGTTGCGCCAGCCGTCGATGGTGCGGGCGCCCTGGGCGTCGACCGCCCCCTCGAAGCCCTCCAGGATGTTGTAGGCCTGCGTGTACCCGGCAGCGGTTGCGGCCTGGGCGGCCGCGACCGAGCGCACGCCTGACCGGCACAGGAACAGCACCGGGGCGTCCGGGTTCGTGTCGGCAGACCGCAGCTCGGTCAGGAAGTCGGGGTTGGGCCCCTGGGCGGTGTTCCACTCGATGAACCGGGGCGTGTGCCCGGCACCGGTCGTGTCCGGGACGCCGATGGTGCGCCACTCGCCGTCGGTGCGCACGTCCACCAGGACGGCGTCGGGGTTCTTCTCGAGCAGCTCCCAGGCCTGCTGCGGGGTGAGGTCTCCTGCGTAGGACATGATCGTTCTCCACTTCGCATCGTCTCGTGGCGGTAGCACCCTCGCCCGACGTCGTTTCCGGCGTCCGGGGGTTGCTGCGGCTTCGTCGTGCCACGTCACTTCGCCGCTCTGGATGGTCGTGCGTGATGCTACTCCGGCCGGTCCGGTCCGTGGACACGGTGTCCGTATCGTGTCCGGCGGGGCGGGGCGGGGCGAGGCGGGAGCGCCGGGCGGATGGGGTGCGGTGCATGCCGAACAGCCACGGGCCCACCGGGATGAAGGCGTACGCGAAGCTCGTCGGCAGCGGCGCACTGGCGATCGTCGCCGTGGGACTTCTGCTCGTGGGCAGGGTGCTGGCAAGGTATCGGGATCGGTGTGTACGTGACCGCCATGATGACCGACAACGGCGTCTGCGACCGGTCGCAGGCCTTCGCCAACGCGCTCGGCGAAGCGGTCAAGCACAGGTGAACCCGGCCCCACCGGCCGCAGATGAGCGGGAAGGTCGAGTGCTTCAACCGCATCCTTGCCGCCGAATGGGCCTACGCGAAGCTCTACACCAACGACGCCGAGCGGAACGCGGACTACCAGACCTGGCTGCATCACGACAATCACCACAGACCCCACACCGGGACCGGCGGCGCCGTTCCCCCGCCCCGTGTCCACAACGTCCCTGGACGGTGCACCTAGCATGGTCCGCTACGAACCCGCCGACACCGAGGATGCCTGATGTCCCGTACGCCCGTGCTCCCCGCCACCCTGGCCGTCGGAGTGCTCGTCCTGACCGCAGGATGCAGCGCAAGCGTCAACTTCACGGTCAGCCCGGACTCCCTGGCCGAGCACGTCGCGACGGAGCTCCAGGCGCAGGTGGGCGTCGATGCTCCGCCGACGATCGACTGCGGGGACGAGTCGATCGACGTCGTCGAGGGTGAGGTCGTCATGTGCGAGCTGACCGAGGACGGCAGCCCTGACATCTATCCGGTCACCGTGACGATCACGGAGGTCGAGGGGACGAACTACTCCTTCGACATCAAGGTGGCCGACGCGCCCCAGTAGGCGCGTCCCGAGTGCTGGACATTCTGTCCGCATGTTGTTGACACAGCCTGTGCGGCACGGCCATTGTGGTCGGCAGGTCATGAGTGCCAGCGTTCAGCCCCGGCTTGCTGGCC
>JBQGOU010000367.1:0-3128 GCA_052086865.1 Cellulomonadaceae bacterium | reverse complement strand
CGTCGAGCACATCAGCACCATGCGTGCCCCGCCGGCGGAGACCGCGCCGAGCTGTCCCATCGGAATGTGCGAGCGGAACGCGGCGAAGTCGGACTCAAAGGCCTCGGGGCCGCCCGGATAGCTGCTCGCGATGTCCGCCGGGCTGCTGCGCAGCACGCGGCCGCCGCGGCGGAGCGCGGCGACCAGACCGTCACCGTCCAGCTCGCGCATCAGCTCGACGACGAGCAGGGATCCGGACGCGTCGAGCGCGGTCAGATAGGGCTCGTCGAGGGCGCTGTCGCCGCGGGAGATCGGAAAGACCGGTTCACCGAGCAGTGCCTGCAGATGATCGGTGACCAGAGCCTCGGCATCGGCGTCGAACGTGCTCCGCGCAGGCTGCAGCGGGTGGACGACCGACGGGCGGTTGGCATCGATCTCGAAGATCGCCAATGGACTCGTACCCCCACAATGATCGGCGTGGATCGCGGCGTACCCGCGGCCTGCAGCCCGGACGGCGTGCCTCGGCACGGTCGGCGAGCACGGGTGCGACCAGACTACGTTCTCTCCGCCCTCTCGTGCACCGCGCCCGGCGTGTTGGGCAACCGATCGGCGATCAGCTCGGCCAGCGCCTTGCCCTGCACCCCGGCCAGATCCGCGGCCTGCGTCCGGCAGGAGTACCCGTCCGCGAGATAGAGGTCCCCGGGCGCGGCGGCGCGCAGCGCCGGAAGCAGCGCCGCCTCGGCCACCTGGACCGAAACCTCGTAGTGTCCCTTCTCCATGCCGAAGTTCCCCGCGAGCCCGCAGCAGCCGGCCAGTGTCGTGATCGTCGCCCCGGCGTCGCGCAGCAGTCGCTCGTCGGGCCCGAAGCCCATCACCGAGTGGTGGTGGCAGTGCGGCTGGACGACGGCGGTCACATCGGACAGGTCCGGCATCTGCCAGTCCGCGCCGGGGCCCACCGGGGCCGGCGCGGTCAGCAGCTCGGCCAAGGTGTGCGTGGCCCGGGCCACCGCCGCGGCCCGAGGGTCGTCCGGCAGCAGCTCCAGCAGGTCCGATCGCAGCACCCCCGTGCAGGAGGGCTCGAGCCCCACGATCGGCACGCCGTTGACCGCAAAGGGGCCGAGGACCCCCAGCAGGTTGTCCAGTCGTTTGCGCGCCCCGTCCAGCTGCCCGGTCGAGATCCAGGTCAGCCCGCAGCAGGCTTCCTGCTCGGGGATGCTCACGGCGGCGCCAGCGGCCAACCGGACGCGCACTGCCGCCTGCGGCACCGACGGGGCGCGGGCGTCACTGAAGGAGTCGGTCCACAACACGACCTGCGTGCGTGAGCTGCGCTCGGGGGGAACCTCGGCGGAGTCGACGCCGAGGACCCCGGGCGCCGTCGGGCTGCTCGCCACCGTGACCCCCAGCTCCCGGTGGCCACGCCACCAGCGCCGGAAGGGCGTGCGAGCGAAGGAGACCATCGCGCGACGGTTGTCCATCCCGCCCAGCGTCAGGACGGCACGCGCGAGCGGACGCACGCCGAGCACCGCATTGGCCACCGCGGACAGACCCGGCACAGCGGTCACGAGCCGTGTCCAGCGCGGCAGCCAGCCCAGCGCGTAGTGGTTCACCGGACGCACCCTGCCGCGGTAGGTGCGGTGCAGGGTCTCGGCCTTGTACGCCGCCATGTCGACGCCCGCGGGGCAGTCCCGTGAGCACGCCTTGCAGCTCAGGCAGAGATCGAGCGCCTCGTGCACCTCGGGCGAGCGCCACCCCCCGGTGATCAGCCGGCCGTTCACCATCTCCTGCAGCACCCGGGCGCGCCCCCGCGTCACGTCCTTCTCGTCCTTGGTGGCCTGGTAGGACGGGCACATGAACCCGCCGGACCCGGAGCTGTCCGCGCGGCACTTGCCGACGCCGGTGCAGCGGTGCACGGCCGTCGTGAAGTCCCCGTCGTCGTGCGCGAACGCGAAGCCGGTGCCGCGGGGGACGGGGGCGGCCTCGGGGCGGCGCAGGTCCACGTCGATCGGCGCGGGGCGCACGATCACGCCGGGGTTGAGCGCCTCCCGCGGGTCGAGGAGCGCCTTGAACTGCGCCATCAGCCGCAACGCCTCGGGCGAGTACATGACGGGCAGCAGCTGGCTGCGCGCGCGGCCGTCGCCGTGCTCGCCGGACAGCGAGCCGCCGTGCTCGGCGACCAGGTGCGCGGCGTCGTACATGAAGGAGCGGAACACGCCCGGCTCGGTGGCGAGCGGCACGTTGACGCGCACGTGGATGCACCCGTCCCCGAAGTGCCCGAACGGCAGGCCCTCGACGCCGTAGCGGTCCATGAGCGCATCGAACTCGCGCAGGTAGCCGCCCAGCCGCTTGGGGGGGACCGCCGCGTCCTCCCAGCCCGGCCAGGCCTGGTCGCCCGACGGCGTCCGTCCGGCCAGCCCCGCGCCGTCCGCGCGGATGCGCCACATCGCGCTCGCCTCGGGCCCCGGCGGCAGCACGGTCGCCTCCCGGGTGCTCGCCGCCTCGACGATGGCGCGGGCGTTCGCGAGGGCGTCGTCCAGGTCGGTCCCGCCCACCTCGACCATGAGCCAGCCCGCACCGGCGGGCAGCGCCGGCACGGCGTCGGCGCCCTTGTGCCGGCGCACCACCTCGACGAGGCGCGCGTCGAGCCCCTCGATCGCGAGCGGGGACAGCCCGAGCAGCGCCGGGACGTCGTCGGCGGCGGACGGCATGTCCGGGTAGCCCAGGCACACGAGCACGGGCGCGGCAGCCTGCGGCACGAGCCGCACCGTGGCGCCCAGGACCGTGACGACCGTGCCCTCGGTGCCCACGAGGGCCCGTGCGAGATTCGTGCCGTGCTCGGGGAGCAGGTGCTCGAGCGAGTACCCGGAGACCTGCCTGCCGAAGCGTCCGAACTCGGTGCGGATCAGGGCGAGGTTGGCTCGCACGAGCGCGTCGAGCCCCGGCACGGCGTCGAGCGCACCCCGGCCGCTGCCCGCGGTGAATCGCCGGCCGGTGCCGTCGACGACGTCCAGCTCCACGACGTTGTCCGCCGTGCGCCCGTAGGCGACGGCGTGCGGACCGCACGCGTTGTTCCCGATCATGCCGCCCAGGGTCGCGCGGTTCTGCGTGGACGGGTCGGGGCCGAAGCGCAGGCCGTGCGGCGCCGCGGCACG
>JBQGOU010000366.1:0-3131 GCA_052086865.1 Cellulomonadaceae bacterium | reverse complement strand
AGCACCATCCCGGCGCCGGCGGCGACGGCGGCGAAGAGGGCGACCACCGCAAGCGTTGCGCCCAGGTTCCCCCAGCCGACGCCGAACAGCAGCGCGGTGCCGACCATGAGGTAGACGCCCTGGCCGAAGGCGATCACCCAGCGCCCCAGGGCCTCGCCGCGCACGAGCTCCCCGGTGGACACCGGTGCGGCGAGCGTGCGAGCGACCACACCGTAGCGCCGGGCCTGGATCAGGGTGGCCGAGCCGGCCAGCGCGGTGAGGAAGGTGAACAGCAACAGCTGCGAGGCGGCGCCGACGCCGAGTCCGCTGGCCCCCGCGAAGGCCTGGGCGACATCGCTTGTGTCCATCACCTCGACGCGGGCGGGCGCGATCGCGGAACGCGCCTGCGCGAGCACGGTTTCGGCCGTGGCCGGCGCGATACCCGCGTCCTCGAGTGCGAGCGCCTGGTCCAGCTCGGCGCCTGCGGCACCTAGCGCGCCGCGCACCTGCTGGGCCACGGCCTGTGCGCGCGCCTGGGTGCCGACCACCACCTCGACGCTTGTGGGCTGTCCCGCGGCGACGGCTCGTTCCGCCTCGTCGCCCAGCACCACCCCGACGTCGGCGCGCCCTCGGGCGAGTTGGGTGGGCGCGTCGTCGGCGTCGGCGAAGGTCACGCCCAGCTCCGCCGCGCGCAGCTGGTCCGCCACCGCGGAGCGCAGCGGTCCGTCTGGACCGGAGACGGTGACGGTCCCCGAGGTGTGCCCGGCACCGAACTGTGAGCCGATGAGCACGACGAGCAGCAGGGGGAAGACCAGCACGAAGAAGATGTTGGACCGGTCGCGCGCGAAGCGGCGCAGCTCGGTTCCGGCGATGGCGAGGGAGGCTCTCATGCGGCGGTCCCCCGGTCCGGGATCACGCGCGCGAGGAGGAGCGCCGCGACGGCGAAGCCGGCCATGGTTACCAGCGGCCCGCCCAGGTCGGTCACCGACCCGCCTCCTGAGGTCACGCCCAGACCGCGCAGGAACGCGGCCACCGGGTTGAGGTCGAGCACACGGGCGAGCGCCCCTGTGGCGGCGATGGGGAAGAACGCACCCCCCGCCACGCCGAGCACCATGGCCAGGATCGACTGGGCCACGCCCGCCTGTTCGGCGGTCTTCGCCACCCGCACCACGACGAACATCAGGGAGGTGGTTGCGGCGCTCACGGCCAGCACGAGCACCGCGACGGCGGGCAGCGAGCCGAAGGACACGCCGAACAGCAACGATCCCGCGGTGAGCAGCACGGAGGTCGCCACGACGCCGAGCACGAAGCTCGACACGCCCTTCGAGATGACCACGAGCCCAGGGCGGATCGGCATCGAGTGCAGCCGCGCCAGGGTGCCCTGCTGGCGCTCCGCGGTCAGCGACAGCACGCCGAACCCGACCGTAAACAGCAGGAACAGGCCCGCCTGGCCCGCCACGAGGGACGCGCTCTGGCTCAGCTGCTCGTCCGCGGCCCGCCCCTCGGTCGGGGTGACCAGCGGTGCGCGGGGCTGCTGGCCGAGCTCCAGCGCCTGCTCGGGCGCCAGGCCTGCGTCGGTGGCCGCCGTCGTGAGGATCGTGGCCGAGGTCAGCGCGTCGAGGGTGCCTTCGGCCACCGAGTGCACGATGAGTGAGCCCAGACCCGCGTCATCGCCCTCCACGAGCCGGACCGCAGGACCGTCCCCCGCCTCGAGCGCCTGGTCGAAGCCCGCGGGGATCTCCAGGCCGACGTCGGCTGTGCCGTCGGCCACGGCGGCGCGCACCTGGCCGTCCGCAACCGGGAGGACCGTGAGGTCGAGGTCCGCCTCGTGCAGGGCCTGGACGACGGCGCCGGCCGCGGTGTCCTGCTCGGACCAGGACACCGCGACCGTGGTGGGTTCGAGCTCGGTGCCGGACTGATCGGGCAGGACGAGGTTCAGCACGGTCATCAGGGCGAGCGGTACGACGACGCCGAAGATCAGCACGGACCGGTCCCGCACGCGCTGGCGCAGATCGGTGCCGACCAGGGTCCACAGCGCCCGCATCAGTCGCGCAGCCCCTTGCCGGTCAGGTGCAGGAACACCGACTCCAGGGTGGGGCGGGTGATCTCGACGTCGGCCAGCGACATCTGCGCACCGGAGGCCGTCTGGACCACGGCCGCGACGGCCGTGGGGGCGTCGCGCACCGTGAGCGTCACGCCCTCGCCGTCCGCGTCGGCGCGTTCGACGGCGGGCAGCTCGCGCAGGCGGGCGGCGACCTCGGGCAGCGGACCGGTGCCGTCGAGGCGGATCCGGTCCACCCCGCCCAGCAGGTGCAGCAGCTCGTCACGGGTGCCCTCGGCCTGGATGCGTCCGGAGTCGACGATGGCGATCCGGTCGCACAGGCGCTCCGCCTCCTCCATGTAGTGGGTGGTGTAGAGCACGGCCATGCCCTCGGCCGCGAGCGCCTCGACCGACTCCAGGATCGCGTTGCGTGACTGGGGATCGACCCCGACGGTGGGCTCGTCGAGGATCAGCAACGCGGGCCGGTGCAGCAGGCCCACCCCGATGTTCAGGCGGCGCTTCATCCCCCCGGAGTACTCCTTGGTCGCGTCCGTGGCCCGGTCCGCGAGCCCGATGAGCTCGAGCACCTGCCCGACACGGTCAGTGAGCTCCGCTCCGTGCAGGCCTTGCAGGCGGCCGAAGAACTGCAGGTTCTCACGCCCGGTGAGCTCGGGGTAGATGGCGAGGTCCTGGGGGACGAGGCCGATGTGCCGCTTGACCTTGACATGCCGGGGGCCGACGGGCTCGCCGAGCACGGACACCTCGCCCGAGTCCGCGGGGAGCAGTCCGGCGATCATCGAGATCGTGGTCGTCTTACCCGCGCCGTTGGGCCCGAGCAGGCCGTAGGTCTCGCCGGGCGCGATGTGGAAGGACACGCCGTCGACGGCCTGGAGATCACCGAACCGGCGCTCCAGGTCGCGCACGACGAGGACGTCGCCGTGCTCCGTGCGGGGGCGGTGTGGGGTCGTCTGGGTCATCGTCCTGCCTGCGGGTCCGGCCGGTTCCGAGCTCCCCCATCGTGGCACAGGGTGCACCGATAGGCTCCGACCATGCCCGGTGAACGCCCCATGCGCGACAGGATGCTGGCCGGTGCGCCCCACGCCCCCGCGTT
>JBQGOU010000365.1:0-3150 GCA_052086865.1 Cellulomonadaceae bacterium | reverse complement strand
GACCTGCCCAAGTCCGTCGAGGGCTACTACCAGGAGACGGGACGAGCGGGGCGCGACGGGCTGCCCGCCACCGCCTGGCTGGCCTACGGGCTGCAGGACGTGGTGCAGCAGCGTCGCATGATCGACACCTCGGACGGGGACGCCGCCCACCGCAGGCGCCTGACGGCGCACCTCGACGCGATGCTCGCGCTGTGCGAGACCGTGACCTGCCGCCGGGTGCAGCTGCTGCGCTACTTCGGCCAGGAGTCCCAGCCCTGCGGCAACTGCGACACCTGCCTGTCCCCGCCCGAGACCTGGGACGGCACCGTCCCGGCCCAGAAGCTCATGTCGACCGTCGTCCGGCTCGAACGCGAGCGCGGGCAGCGCTACGGCGCGGGGCACCTTGTGGACATCCTGCGGGGCAAGGCGACCGCCCGGGTGAGCCAGCTGGGGCACGAGGCGCTGAGCACGTTCGGCATCGGCGCGGACCTCGGCGAGGGGGAGTGGCGCTCGGTCGTGCGCCAGCTGCTCGCCCAGGGCCTGCTGGCCGTCGACGCCGAGGGCTACGGCACGCTCGGGCTGACCGAGGCGGGTGCGCAGGTGCTCTCCGGTGCGCGGGCGGTGCCGCTGCGCCGCGAGGCGCCCCGGCCCGCACGCGCCTCGCGCACGGGCCGCCGTGCCACGGGCGCCGAGGGCGACGAGCCGCTTGACGAGGCGGCCGCCACAGTCTTCGAGTCCCTGCGTACCTGGCGTGCCGTCGAGGCCACCGAGCGCGGGGTGCCCGCCTACGTCGTCTTCCACGACGCCACGCTGCGGGAGATCGCCCGGCGCCGCCCGGCGGACCTTGACGCCCTGGCCACCGTGTCCGGTGTGGGCGCCGCCAAGCTTGAGCGGTTCGGCCCCGGCATTCTCCAGGTGCTCGCCGGTGCGGGAGCGTAGGGACGCCGGAGGCTGCTACAGCACGCGGGCCAGGAAGTCCCGGGTGCGTTCCTCGCGGGGGTCGACGAGCACCTCGCTCGGGCGGCCCTGCTCGACGACGACGCCGTCGGCCATGAACACCGCGTGGTCGGCGACCTCTCGGGCGAAGCCGATCTCGTGGCTCACCACGACCATCGTCATGCCCTCCTGGGCCAGGTCCCGCATGACGCCGAGCACCTCGCCCACCAGCTCCGGGTCGAGGGCGGAGGTCGGCTCGTCGAAGAGCATCAGCTCCGGGTCCATGGCCAGCGCCCTGGCGATTGCCACGCGCTGCTGCTGACCGCCGGACAGCTGCGCCGGATAGTGGGTCATCCGGTCGGCGAGCCCGACGCGCTCGAGCAGCTCGGTGGCCCGCGCACGGGCCTGCTCGGTGGAGCGTCCGAGCACCTGGACCTGGGCCTCCACCACGTTCGCCCGCGCGGTCATGTGCGGGAACAGGTTGAAGCGTTGGAAGACCATGCCGATGCGGGCCCGCTGACGCGCGATCTGCCGTGGGTGCAGCCGGAACAGAGCGGGCTTGCCGCGGTGGGTGCCCTCGCGGAAGCCCATCAGCTCGCCGTCCACCCAGATGCGCCCGGCGGTGATGTCCTCGAGCTGGTTGATGCACCGCAGCATCGTGGACTTGCCCGACCCGGAGGGGCCGAGGACAGCGCACACCGTGCCGCGGGGGACGGTCAGGTCGATGCCGCGCAGCACGTGTGCGGGCCCGAACTCCTTGTGCAGCGCCTCGATGCGCACCATCGGGGTGGTGTCGGTTGCGGTGTCTGCTCCGGAAGCGGTCACGGGGTCACCTCGCCGAGGGGGCCGGGATCACGGGTGGTCCGTGCCGCGTTGATGGCGTCCTGGCGCGCACGGGCGCGCCGGCCGCGCCGGCTCTGGCCGGACGACGGGGTCCGTGAGGTGTCGAAGCCCTTGCCGTAGTAGCGCTCGAGATAGTGCTGGCCGACCATGAGTATGGAGGTGATCGCCAGGTACCAGATGGCCGCGACGAGCAGGAGCGGCACGGGCGCAAAGGTCCGGTTGCCGATGGCGTTGGTCGCGTACTGCAGGTCGAGCGTGAACGGGACCGCGAGCACCAGCGAGGTGGTTTTGAGCATCGAGATGGTCTCGTTGCCCGTCGGGGGCACGATCACCCGCATGGCCTGCGGAAGGACGATGCGCCGCATGATCCGCGATCCCTTCATACCCAGGGCGCGAGCTGCCTCGGACTGCCCGGGGTCGACGCTGTTCAGGCCCGCCCGCACGATCTCGGCGAGGTAGGCCGCCTCGTTGAGCGCGAGTCCGAGGATCGCGGCACGCGAGGCCGTGATCAGGTCCTTGGTGGTGAACTCCACGAACTCCGGTCCGAACGGCACCCCCAGGCTCAGGCGCGGGTAGAGCACCGCGATCAGCCCCCAGAACACGAGCTGGGTGTAGATGGGGGTGCCACGGAAGAGCCAGATGTAGGCCCAGGAGACCCAGCGCGTGACGGGGTTCTCCGAGCCCCGCATGATCGCGAGGCTGACGGCGAGGACGACGGCGATGGCCATGGCGGCCACCGTGAGCCACAGCGTCCAGCCGACGCCGCGCAGCACATTCGGGTGGAACAGGTACTGCCCGACGATCGGCCACTGGAAGTTCGGGTTGGTGACCAGGCCGTGGGCGGCCATCGCCACGACGATGGCCACCGCTGCGGCCGAGATCCAGCGCCCCGGGTACCGGACCGGGATCGCATGGATCCGGTCCGGCACCACGGAACGCCGCGGCTCGGGTGTGCCCCTGGTCATCGCGGTCTCAGTCCGAGGACGGGTTCAGCTCGGCCGTGGTCAGCGCGCCCTCCTGGGCGCCCCAGACCTCGAGGATCCGCACGAGGTCGCCGTCGTCCATGAGCTTCTGCAGAGCCTTCTGGATGGCCTCGGTCAGCTCGGGGTCGTCCTTGGCGGTCACCACGCCCTGTGGCGCGCTGGAGAACGCCTCGCCCAGCTGCTCGAGCTGGCCGTTCGTCTGCGTCACGGCATACGCGACGATCGGGGAGTCGGCGTACATGATGTCCGCCTTGCCTCCGACGAGCGCGGTCGTCACGTCCGCCTGCTGCGGGTAGCGCAGCGGCTCGATGGCGGGCTTGCCGGCGTCCTCGCACTCGGTGATCAGCTCGTTGAGCGCATCGTCCTCGACGGTGCCCGTCTGGACGCCGACGGTCAGGCCGCACAGGTC
>JBQGOU010000364.1:0-3164 GCA_052086865.1 Cellulomonadaceae bacterium | reverse complement strand
GAGGAATGATCAGAACCTGTGGATGGCTCTCGGCGAGGTGGCGTGCAAGGGACGCACCTTCCCGAGGATGATCTGCAAGGAACGAAGACTCTGATCAAGGACCGGCGTTGGAGCGCTGGTTCGGGAAGGTACGCCCTATGCTCAAGATAGTCCCCGACAACGATGACGCCAACCACGACGACGGCGCGGCGGACGGATCGTCGCTGCTGGATGCGATCGTGCGCGACGGTGCCCGGCAGATGCTCGCAGCCGCGTTGCAGGCCGAGGTCGCCTCCTACGTCGATGCTTACGCCGACGAGGTCGACGAGAACGGTCACCGGCTGGTGGTGCGCAATGGCTATCACGATGCCCGGGAGGTGACCACGGCGGCCGGCGCGGTGCCGGTGACCGCGCCGCGGGTCAACGACAGACGCGTCGACGAGACCACCGGGCAGCGCAAACGGTTCGCCTCGGCGATCCTGCCTGCTTGGGCACGCAAGTCCCCACAGGTCGCTGAGGTGCTGCCGCTGCTGTACCTGCACGGGCTCTCCAGCAGCGACTTCGCGCCGGCGCTGGAGCAGTTCCTCGGCTCGGCTGCCGGGCTCTCGCCAGCAACGATCACCCGGCTGACCGGCCAGTGGCAGGGCGAGGCGGTCGCGTTCAACACCCGGTCGCTGGCCGACACCGACTACGTCTACGTCTGGGTCGACGGGATCCACCTCAAGGTCCGCCTGAACCAGGACAAGATCTGCCTGCTGGTGATGATCGGCGTCCGCGCCGACGGCACCAAGGAGCTGATCGCCCTCGATGACGGCCACCGCGAGTCCGCCGAGTCATGGGCCGACCTGCTGCGCGACTGCAAACGCCGCGGGATGGCCGCCCCGGTCCTCGCGATCGGCGACGGGGCGCTGGGGTTCTGGTCCGCCGTCCGCGACGTCTTCCCGGCCACCCGGGAACAGCGCTGCTGGTTCCACAAGATCGCCAACGTGCTCAACGCGCTGCCCAAGTCCGCCCACCCGGGCGCGAAGAAGGCGTTGGCCGAGATCTGGCAGGCCGAAGACCGCGCCCACGCCGAAGCCGCCGCGGCAACCTTCGCCGACGAATACGGCGTCAAGTGGCCCAAGGCGGTCGCGAAGATCGCCGACGATCTCGATGTGCTGCTGGAATTCTACGACTACCCCGCTGAGCACTGGATCCACCTACGCACCACGAACCCGATCGAGTCGACCTTCGCCACCGTCCGGCTGCGCCAGCGCGTCACCAAGGGCCCCGGCTCCCGGGCTGCCGGGATCGCGATGGCGTTCAAGCTGATCGAGTCCGCCCAGACCCGCTGGCGGGCCGTGAACGCACCCCACCTGGTCGCCCTCGTCCGCGCTGGCGCGGCCTTCGAGAAAGGCCGCCTCGTCGAACGCCCCGACGACCAGACCGACCACGAATCAGGAGAGCAACAACATGCCGCCTGAGACGTGGACGAACACGTGTGCCGGCACGTCCACCGCAGCCCGGGCCGCCCTTCGCGAATGGGAGGGCGTGTTCGATGCTGCGGATGCTGGTGTTGCACCACTACATCCGAACGGTGCGATCCGGCCATCGGACGAGGCGCGCCATCCCCACGCGGACCAGGCGGAAGCTCGACACCATCGTGATCAGCTCGCCACTGGAGTACTCAGCGTAGAGGCTTCGGATGGAAGTCCGGCCCGGCCGGCAACTTCGACCCACTACGTGGAGGATGCTACGGTCGAGTTTTTCCCCGAGGGTTCCGTTAGATCCCGCAGAGAGGTAGTGCACGCAATGGAGCGTTCAACACGCAATGACGAAGCCGCAGGACCGAACGAGGCAACGGGCGCGCACTACTCGCCTTCTCGGCGATCGCTTTTTGTTGCCGCATCGGTCGCTGGAGTTTCGATGACCGCGCCCGCCGTTGCCCGAGCTGAGGGCTCCGACCCTCTGGCAGACACCTCTTCGCTGACCGACGAAGAGGTGGCTGTCGTGAACAACACTGCTGCTGGACTCGCGGACGTGGAGACCAACGGCGGAATTAGGCTGGAGGACGGAACCTTCCAAGCTTTCGACTTCGACATGCTGTTCGAGGCGCTAGATGGTGGCCACACGAACCAGACCGCGCTGGTCGCAGCCGCCACTTCCAGGAGTCCCGCAGCTGTCACTCCGCAATGGGACAACTCTCATTTCGGCAAGTGTCTCGCAAAGAAGATCGGCATCGCGGACATCAAAGCAATTATCAAAGCGTTTGCCGAACCTAAGGTGCGAAAGGCACTGAAGAGCAAGCAATGGAAGAAGGCTTCGTCCATCGCTTTCAATATCCTCAAGAAGACGTCTCCTAAGATCGCGAAATTCCTCATCAAGAAGGCCGCGCACTCCGTCCTTCCGGGTGGCGTAGTCGGCGTGCTCGCTCTGGCGGCCGGGCAGTGCGCTCTCGGGGAGATCTAGTCTTGGCGAGGAGCTCTGACCCGGGTCGGCCCGAGCGACACGACTCGCCCGTTCGCAACAGGAGTCGTCGTGCCTCCGGAAGGTTCATCGGCTGGATCGCTGTGGTCGCCGTGGTGGTGATCATCGGATTTCCTACTGCCCTACTCTTCGGCGCAGGCGACGCCGTTTTCGGCAGTCCCACAGACGGCATCATCACGTTCTTCGGTACGCTGGTGGGCATTGCCGTCCTGCTCGCTGTCGGCTATCTGTGGGAACAGGCGAAGGAACGCAGAGCACGAAATCGCCGTCGCTGATATGGAGTGGGGCGGAGGCGAAGCGCTGCGAAAATCTCGACTGGTAAGGGTGTGGCATGGCACTCCACTCCCTCGGGCGGGATCGCCCCAGCATTCAACGCGGCCGCCTGCGCTGCAGCTATCGTTCCGCTGATCGTCGAGTACGGGTTCCCTGTGGCAAAGGTCGTCGGCTGGATTCGACGGCCCGCGCGATCTGGGGGTGGAGTCCGGGGATCTGGACGACGATCCGCTCCGGAGCCGCAGCTGCGGAGATCGGAGAGGATGCGGTGAAGGTTCTTGAAAGAATCCTCGGAGTGGGCGGCGTCGTCTCCGCCTGCTCTCTCTGACCCGATCGCTCACCCGAAGGGATCCACTGTGATGGCAGGTAACAGCGATGTCAGCGACTTCACTCCCCCGGCGTTCTCCTTCGCCCTCACGGGGCATCTTGCGACTGGGGCGGTCAAG